>JBDLIK010000191.1:0-6613 GCA_039714895.1 Myxococcota bacterium
CGCTGGGATCGATCTCGAACTCGTCGAGATCGATGGCCGGCACGCCGTACTGCTTGGCGACGAAGTCGCTGAGCTCGGTCTCCTGCAGGTAGCCGAGCTTGGTGATCTGCGCGCCAAGGCGTTCCCCGCCGTCGCGGGACGCCTCGCGAGCCTGTCGCAGCTGCTCGCTGGTGAGCAGGTTCTCCCTGACGAGGAGCTCGCCGATCCGCTCGTTCACCCGACCCCGCCTGTGGCACGCGCGGGTCTGCCCCATCGCAGAAGCGCTGCCGCCAACCCGGCTTGCCTGCGTTCCTGCGGATGGAAGAAACCCTGTGAACCCGCCCGGTTATCGGCGCTCCGCGGGGGGATCTTTACCGGCCGGCTCGGCGGCGGCCTCGAGGGTCTCGTCGAGAGAAGCGTGGCGGAATCGCAACACTGCGAGGCCCAGCAGTGTCACGGTGACCCAGAAAGTGGCGTGGGCGAGGGTGCCCACCGCCAAGGCGGTGGCCTGGGGCAGCCCGAAGCGGGTGAGCGCCAGGCGTGCCGCGTAGTGGTAGGGGCCGAAGAAGCCGGGGGCCGAGGGCAGCGCGACCGCCACGCCCACCGCCGCCAGGGTCGCGTAGGAAGCGCTGAGCTGGCGGCTGGTGGATCCCAGGTCCACGTGGAGCGCCTGGAGCGCTCCATAGATGGGGATCACCGAGAACACCCCCCAGATCAGGACCGAGTGGAGGGCGATCCAGAAGAGATGCCGCCCGCCCCGGAGGGATCCCAGCCCCTCCGCAAAGCTGCGCAGCAGCCGTTGCACCCAGAGCACGGCCCGCTCCGGGAGGGCCCAGAGGAGCGTCCGCCCGGCCAGGCCCACCACCTGCTCCGGCGCCACCCGTAGGGCGATCACCGCCGAGACCGGCACCGCCACGGCCGCCAGCAGCGGGCCGGCGAGGGCGACCCCACCGCTCTGGCTTCCGAGCACCGCCAGAGCCAGCGAGGAAACGAAGACCGCGTCGATCACCCGCTCGAGGATCACCGTGCCCAGGATCGCCGCCCCCGAGGCCCCGACCTCCCGCGCGAGCATCCAGGCGCGCACCACCTCGCCCA
The DNA here is from genome assembly GCA_039714895.1 of Myxococcota bacterium. Classification (GTDB taxonomy): domain Bacteria; phylum Myxococcota_A; class UBA9160; order UBA9160; family DASRUS01; genus JBDLIK01. The sequence goes on from JBDLIK010000191.1 coordinate 1,075, forward strand.
CGCGGAGGGGGACCAGGTTGTTGACCATGAAACCCACTGCGGTGGCCCGGAACAGGGGCCCGCGCGAGATGGGCTGGACGGCGTCGGTGAGGTGGCGCCAGCGCAGGGCTCGCAGGTACAGGGCGCCCACGTAGCCGGGCACGCTGTAGGCGACCAGGACCAGGACGTTGGCCTCTCTCAGGTCGCGAGCGAGATCCTCGAAGGAGACGCCGCGCACCGCCAGCCAGACGGTGACCCCGGTGATGACCAGGCCGATCCAGAGCTTCGGATCGCGCAGTCGCAGGCGGCGGGGTCGCCAGGCCGAGGGCGAGGCGCTCAAGGCTTTCCCAGCAGACGGCGCGCTTCCTCGGCATCCGCTGCGATCTGTGCCTTCAGCGCTTCGACGTTCTCGAAGGAGCGTTCGTCCCGCAGGCGCGCATGGAGGGCCACCTCGACCCTCCGACCGTAGGCATCCGCATCGAAGTCGAAGAGATGGGCCTCCACCCGGAGCACGTCGTCGGTCCCGAAGGTCGGCCGGTGGCCGATGTTCATCACCGCCCCGAAGCAAGCGCCCCGGTCCGGCCGTCCGGGTCCCAGGAAGCGGACCGCACCGGCGTAGACCCCGGCACCGGGAACCACCTCGTTCTCGAGGGCCAGGTTGAGGGTGGGAAAGCCGAGGGTCCGGCCCCGCCGATCGCCCTCCACGACCCGACCCCGCACGGCGTAGAAGCGTCCCAGCAGCTCGGCGGCCTCCGCCGCCCCGCCCTCGGCGAGAAGCGCGCGGATCCGGGTGGAGTTCACGTCGCGTCCGCCCGAGGTGACCTCCGGAATGATGGTGACCGCGAAGCCGAGGCGCGGGCCCGTTTCCGTCAGCTGCCGCATGGACCCCTCGCGATCGCGGCCGAAGTGGAAGTCATAGCCGACGTAGACCTCCCGCGGCCGGATGCGCTCGAAGATCACTTCCCGCACGAAGACATCGGAGGGGGTGCGAGCGAACTCCGGCGTGAAAGGCTCGGCGATCACCACGTCCACCCCCGCCTCCTCCAGCAGCTCCAGCTTCTGCTCCAGCGTGGTGAGCAGGCCCGGAGCGGCCTCGCGTTGGAGGACCTTCCGGGGATGGGGCTCGAAGGTATAGACGGCCGCATCGCCCCCGAGGGCGCGAGCACGCCGCACCACCGTCGTCAGGATGGAGCGGTGACCCACGTGCAGGCCATCGAAATTTCCGATGGTGAGGACCGCGTTCACGAGCGGTCCCGCCAGGCGCTCGCTTCCTTCAACGACCCTCAATGCTAGACTCCAAGCGTGCGGATCGTCTGGCGCTACGTGCTCTCACGATTCCTCGCTTCACTGCTCGCCGTCCTGACGATCCTCATCCTGCTGGTCTTCGTGATCGAGATTCTCCTCGACTTCGACGTCCTGGAATCCGAGAAGGGGATCTGGCTCGTCTTCCTGAAGATCCTCTCGAGCTACCTGTTGCAGTACATGCTGCCCGCGGCGGCACTCTTCGGAGCTTTCATCTCCCTGGGCAGTGCCGCCCGCGCCCGGGAGTTCCTCGCGCTCAAGGCCGGTGGCATCTCCCCGATCCGCGCATCACTCCCCATCCTGGCGGCGAGCGTCCTGCTGGCCGGGATCTCCTATCTGCTCCTGGACACCGTCGTGGTGGCCGCCTCCCAGGCCTTCAACCGCGAGACGCGGGGAGGAGCCAGTGAGCTTTCCTTCCGTCAGGGCACGTTCTGGTACCACAGCGCCCCCTACGTCTACAACTTCGCCGACCTGAGCGAGAGCGGAGATACGGTACACGATGTGGTCGTCTTCGAGCGCGACGACCACAGCCGGCTGATCCGACGCATCGGAGCCACGAGCGCCACCGTGGTGGACCGCACGCGCTGGCGCTTCAACGATGCCACCACCCACCACTTCGATCCCGAAGCCCCGGATTCTCCGCCGCGCGTGGAGCGGGCGGAGGAGGTCGTCCTCGATTTCGACGAGCAGCCGAGCGCCGCCCTGCTCAAGTGGGAGGTGGCCGCGCTCTCGAGCCGGGAGCTGCGCAGCCACATCGCCCACCGCATCCGCCAGGGACGGAACGTGACCCGGGGCAGGGCCCTGCTCCACGATCGCTACTCGGAGCCCATCGCGGTGATGCTCTTCTCGCTGCTGGCCATCCCCATCGGCCTGCGCGTCGAACAGACCCGCTCGCTCTCCCGAGGCGCTCTCCAAGCAGTGCTCGCCATGTTCGCGTACTACTCGGTGCGTCAGCTCGCCTCCACCCTCGCGGCCGTGGGCGTCCTGCCCGCCGTCACGAACTGGGCGACGGCCCTGATCGTCGCGGGAGCGGGGGTCTTCGCCCTGTCGCGACTGCCCCGCTGAGCCGCGAGGCGATCACCGCCTCCCCTGGCTTGCGGCTCCCCCATCCCCATCGATGGACTCGAACAGGCGAAAGAACTCATGGCTGGGTGGAAGCACGAGGGTCGTGCCCTCGCCGATGGTCTTGCGGTAGGCCTCGAGGCTCCGGACGAAGGTGTAGAAGGCGGGATCCGTGTTGTAGGCGTCGGCGTAGATCCGCGCAGATTGCGCGTCGCCCTCCCCGCGCAGGATCTCCGACTCACGCGTCGCCTCAGCGACGAGCACCAACGCCGCACGATCCGCGTCGGCTCGGATGCCGCGAGCCTCCTCGCCCCCTTCGGCCCGATGCTTCCGGGCCAGGCGCTGACGTTCGGCCCGCATGCGGGCGTAGACGTTCTGCTCGGTTGCGGGCGGAAGCTCGGTGACGTTGATGCGCACGTCGAGCACCTCGATGCCGAAACGCGCCAGCTCTTCGGCGCTGGCACGCGTGATCTCGCCCATGATGTCCACCCGGGCGTCGGTGACCACCGCGGCCACGGTATGCCGGCCGATCACCTCGCGCACGTCGGAGCGCACGACCCGATCGATCTGGGACTCGGCCTGGCCCGTGCCGGTGGGGAAGGACCGATAGAAGAGCAGCGGGTCCTGGATCCGCCAGATCACGTAGTTGTCGACCACGATCCGCTCCTCGTCCCGCGTGGGGATCTGGGCGGGCTCGACGTTCAGATAGAGGTTGCGGGCGTCGAAGCTGCGAACCTCCTCGAGGAGCGGAATGCGAAGCGCGAGACCCGGGGCCGTCGGCTCTTCCCGGGGGTCCCCCAGCAGCAGGATCAGCTTCTGCTCGCCCTCCCGGGTAACGACGACGGGCCCGATTCCCTGCTCGCCGAGGAAGACGAGTCCGACCAAGCCGACAGCCAGGATCGCAAGGGCGACCAGCGCGCGTCTCACGGAGAGCCTTCCGGGGGGCGAGCCCGGGAGCCGCCCTCGCCGATGGGGAGATACGGAAGCAGGTTCGTACCCGGTTCGATGATCACCATCTCGACCTCGGGAAGCACCTCCTCCATGGTCTCGAGGTAGAGGCGCCGGCGGGTCACCTCGGGAGCGCGCTGGTACTCCGCGGCCAGCGCCAGAAACCGTGTGGCCTCCCCCGTCGCCTCGGCCACCCGGGCCTCGCGGTAGCCGGCCGCCGAGGCGAGCAGCTCCCTGGCCTGGGCGCGGGCCTCGGGAACCACCTCATTGGCATAGCCCTCGGCCTCGTTGATCAGGCGGTTGCGGTCCTGGGAGGCGGCCAGCACGTCGTCGAAGGCATCGCGCACCGGAGCCGGGGGCTGCACCTCCTGGAGCTGGAGTCCGGTCACCACGAGTCCGCTCTCGTAGGAGTCCATGATCGCCTGGAGGATCTCGAGGGATTCGTCCTCGACCGCACCCCGCTTTTCGGAGAGCACACCGTCGATGCTCGTGCGGCCCACCACCTCGCGGATCGCGGCCTGGGCCGCGTCGCGCAGGGTCCGTCGTGGATCCGCCACCCGATACTTGGCGTAGAAGAGATCCTTGATCTTGTATTGCACCACGAAGCCGAGCAGAACGATGTTGTTGTCGCTCGTCTGCATCGCGGCCTCGTGCATCTCCGCCTCGGTCCCCCCGGCCTCCCCCGCCCGCATGCCGAACTCCTCCCGCAGCAGGGAGTCGACGCTCAGGATCTCCACCGTCTCCACCGGGCGGGGCAGGTGGAAGTGAAGCCCCTCCCTCACTTCGGTGCGCACGTAGCGACCGAAGCGCAGGACCACGCCCTGCTGTCCGGCCTCGATGGTGTAGAAGCCCAGCGAGGACCAGGCCCCCAGCAGAGCCAGCAGCAGGAGCCCAGAGAAGACGTTGCCGATGGTACGCCCGACGCCGCGGCGCACCCGCTCTTCGGCGCTCACGCCGCGATCTTCCCGTGCCAACTAGATCAGCCCCCGTCCTCGTCTTTCGGTCCCGGGTCGGCCGACTGGTAGAAGGGCCGCAGGATGTCGATGGGAATCGGGAACACGATGGACGAGCTGTTTTCGGTGGAGATCTCCGAGAGGGTCTGCAGGTAGCGCAGCTGCAGCGCCGCGGGCTGGCTGGAGAGCACCCGGGAGGCGTCGGCGAGGGCAGGTCCTTGCAGCGCACCGTGTCCCAGACGCGCACGGCGACGCCGAAGCGCCCATCCACGACCGCGATCTCGCCCTGGACGTCGTCCAGGAGGTCTGCCTGAAGCTCCGGGACTTTCGCTGGACGCCGGAGAAGGTGGTCTCAGGCCAGGCGCTTCTCGACTCGGCGACCTTCGACGCGGCCTTGACGACCGCGTTCGACCCGCTGCTCCCACCGCTCCGTGGCCGTCCTCGGCCGCGGAACTGCGGCGGGATGTTCGACGGGCGGGTCCGCGGTTGGCGGCCGGTGCCGGCGCGCGACCAGGCGTGGACCAGGCCGGGCATCACGGTTCCGCCGGCGACGTCGACGACGCGGGCGCCGGGTGGCACCCTGACGTCCGCGCCGACCGCTCCGATGCGACCGCCCCGGACCACCAGCGTGCCGCTCTCGATCGCGCCGGCGTCGGTCATCGTCAGGATGCGGGCGTTCACCAGCGCCAGCGGGCGCGTCTCCTGACTCGCGAGCGGCAGCGCCAGCAGGAACGACAATGCGGTGAAGAAGCGACGCTTCATCATCTCGAGTCTCCGATGGAGTGGACGAGCCGGCCTTCGATGAAGACCAGCTCGGGCGGGTGGCTTTCGGAATAGGCCGTGAAGCCGGTCACATCGCAAAACAGCACCGCCACGTTGTCGTAGCGGATCGGCGGCAGGCGGTCGTTGGCCTTCAGGACCGTGGCGATCTGAGTGAGGCTGGCGCCAAGGCCATCGAGGATCTCGGCGGTAGCGGCGGCACCCTTGTTGAAGACGTCCTTCAAGACCGTGGCGATCTCGACGAACGAGGCCCCCAGGTCGCGCAGGATGCCCGCGGCGGCAGTTGCTCCCTGGCTGAACACGGTCTTCAAGACCCCGCCGATCTCGACGAATGAAGCGCCGATCCCGTCGAGGATGGCGGCGGCGGCTGCTGCACCCAGGCCATAGGCGTTCTTGAGCACCGAGCCGATCTTCTCGAAGCTCGCCCCCAACCGCTCAAGGATGCCAGCGGTGAGGTCAGCGCTGGCGCCAAAGACGTTCTGCAGCACCAAGCCGATCTTCTCGAACGTTGCTCC
>JBDLIK010000192.1:0-6573 GCA_039714895.1 Myxococcota bacterium
AGCCAATCCGACGAGCAGGCCATCGACGGGCTGCGCGAGCGCTACTACAAGCAGTTCATGCTGCACTACAACTTCCCGCCGTTCTCGGTGGGAGAGGCGCGCTTCCTGCGCGGGCCGAGCCGGCGGGACGTGGGCCATGGAAGCCTGGCGGAGCGGGCCATCCAGCCGGTGCTGCCCAAGCACGAGGACTTCCCCTACACCGTTCGCGTGGTCTCCGAGGTGCTCGAGTCGAACGGCTCGTCGTCCATGGCGACGGTCTGCGGCGCCACCCTCTCGCTGCTCGACGCCGGCGTGCCGCTCAAGGCGCCGGTTGCCGGCATCGCCATGGGCCTCGTCGAAGACGGTGGGCGCACGGCGATCCTCTCGGACATCCTGGGCGACGAGGACCACCTCGGCGACATGGACTTCAAGGTCGCAGGCACCCGGGATGGCATCACGGCACTGCAGATGGACATCAAGATCCGCAGCGTCAACTGGGACGTCATGGAGCGGGCGCTCGCGCAGGCGCGCCAGGGGCGTCTGTGGATCCTCGACCGCATGGCCGAGGAGACCGCCGCGGATCTCCCGGGCCTGGAGAACCGCAGCGAGATGTCGCCCTATGCGCCTCGGGTGGCAGTGCTCGGCATCAAGCCCGACCGCATCCGCGACATCATCGGGCCTGGCGGGCGCGTGATCCGCGCCATCCAGGAGACCACCGGTGCGAAGATCGACGTGGACGACTCGGGCGAGGTGATGATCTTCGCGCCCGACCTCGCCGCCATCGAGCGCGCCAAGGCCTGGGTGGAGGAGCTGACCCAGGAGGCGGAGATCGGGCGCATCTACGTCTCCAAGGTCAAGCGGGTGGTGGACTTCGGTGCCTTCGTGGAGATCTTCCCGGGCACCGAGGGTCTCATCCACATCAGCCACCTGGCGGACGGGCGGGTGGAGAAGGTGACCGACGTGCTCACCGAAGGGGACGAAGTCCTCGCCAAGTGCATCGACATCGATCCCTCCGGGCGCATCCGCCTCTCGCGCAAGGAGGCGCTGGCCGACGCGATGGCCAAGGCCTAGCGGCGTGACCGGACCCCCCGCCGGGTGAGCGACGCAGGGCGCCGAGACGCCGTTCTGCCCGTTGCCATCACCCGGCTGCCCGGGTCCGAAGACCTGCCCCTGCCGCGGCGGTCCAGCGCCGGCGCGGCGGGGGTCGACCTCCACGCCGCCGTCGAGGGGGAGCTTCGCATCGAGCCCGGCGCACGCGCGCTGATCCCGACGGGCCTCGCCCTCGCGATCCCCGACGGACACGAGGGTCAGGTGCGCCCACGCAGTGGCCTGGCGCTCCACCACGGCATCGTGCTTCCCAACGCCCCCGGTACGATAGACTCCGACTACAGGGGGGAGGTGAAGGTCATCCTCCTGAACACGGGTCGGGAGGCCTTCCCCGTCCGTCGCGGCGACCGGGTCGCCCAGCTGGTGGTGGCGCCGGTCCGTCGGGTGGAGTGGCGGGAGGTGGACGCGTTGCCGGAGAGTCCGCGGGGAGCCGGAGGGTTCGGCTCCAGCGGACGCGGGCGACGAGAGGACGGGAAGCCGTGAGCGACGGGACGCAGCAAGGAGCCGACGCCGTGCCCGCGGCTCCCGAGCCCGTGCACCCCCAGCCGCCGACCCCGACGGCGCCGACCCAGGCCTCGGAGCGCTCGAACCTGGTGCTTCGCCTGGGCACCGCCTCGGTGGTGATCCCCGCGGTGATCTACCTCATCGTGCAGGGGGGGCTCTGGCTGCTCGGGGCCGTGATCGGGATCATCCTGCTGGGTCTGCGCGAGTTCTACCAGCTGATCGACGAGAAGGGCGCGCATCCCCTGGTGGGCTATGGGATGGCCGGCGGGGCGGCGCTGCCGGTGGTCGCCTACCTGGGCAACGAGTATCACGCGACGATCCTGATGACCGCGGTGCTCCTCGGGGTGATGGTGCTGCAGCTCGGCAAGCGCCAGATCTCCGAGGCGCTGGTCTCCATCTCCGGCACCTTCTTCGGGGTCTTCTACGTGGGCTGGCTCTTCGCCCACGTGGTGGTGTTGCGCGGTTTCCACGACGTGGTGGCGGCCCGGTGGGGTCCGGTGGCAGCGGCGGAGTGGAGTCCCGACGTGGGCATCTTCTTCCTGCTCTTCGCCGCCACCGTGGTGGTGGCCTCGGATGCGGGCGCCTACTTCGCCGGGCGCGCCTACGGGCGGCGCAAGCTCGCGCCCGCCATCAGTCCGGGCAAGACCGTCGAGGGCGCTCTCGGCGGGATCGTCGCCGGCGTGTTCGCAGGAGGCATCACGAAGCTGGTCTTCCTGATCTTCTGGCCGGACCTCCCGCGTGGATTCGACTGGACCAGCGTGGTGCTCTTCGGCGTGGTGGTCTCCATCGCCGGCATTCTGGGGGACCTGGTGGAGTCGCTTCTCAAGCGCGACGCCCAGACCAAGGACACGGGAACCCTGCTCCCCGGCATGGGCGGCGTGCTCGACCGCATCGACTCGGCGCTGCTCGGCATCCCCGTCATGTACTATCTGCTTCTCGCCCAGACCTTCCTGAGGACCGTGTGATGATCGAGCGCTACACGCGCCCGGAGATGCAGGCCGTCTGGTCCGACGAGGCCCGCTACCAGCGCTGGCTGGACGTCGAGCTCGCCGTCTGCGAGGTGCTCGCGGAGCGCGGCGTGGTGCCCGCCGAGGCCCTGCGCACCATCCGCTCCCGCGCCCGCTTCGACGTGGCGCGGATCGAGGAGATCGAGCGCACGGTGCGTCACGACGTGATCTCCTTCCTCACCTGTCTGGCCGAGTCCGTCGGGCCCGACTCGCGCTGGATCCACTACGGCATGACCTCCAGCGACGTGCTCGACACCGCCCTCGCTCTGCAGATCCGGGACGCGGGCCGGCTGCTCCTCCAGGGGCTGGATGCGACGCTTTCGGCCCTGCGGCGTCGCGCGCTCGAGCACCGCCACACTCCGATGGTGGGGCGCACCCACGGGATCCACGCCGAGCCCACCACCTTCGGTCTCAAGCTCCTGGTGTTCTACGCGGCGATGCGGCGCAATCGGAAGCGGCTGGAGGCGGCCCTCGAGGCTGCGGGGGTCGGGAAGATCTCTGGCGCCGTGGGCACCTTCGCTCACCTCGAGCCCGCGGTGGAAGAGGAAGTCTGCGCGCGCCTGGGCATCGGCTTCGAGTCCGCGGCCACGCAGGTCGTGCAGCGCGATCGCCACGCGGCCTTCGTCTCGGCCTTGGCGCTGGTGGCCTCGAGCGTCGATCAGTTCGCCGTCGAGTTCCGCCACCTGGCACGCACGGAGGTGCGCGAGGTGCAGGAGGAGTTCGGGGCGGCCCAGAAGGGCTCCTCGGCGATGCCCCACAAGCGCAACCCCTGGCGCCTGGAGACCCTCTCGGGCCTCGCGCGACTGGTGCGCGGCTACGCGGGGGCGTCGCTGGAGAACCTGGCGCTCTGGCACGAGCGCGACATCAGCAACTCCTCGGTGGAGCGGGTGGTGCTGCCCGACGCCTGCGCGGTGGTGGACTTCATGCTCCAGCGCTTCTCCGGTCTGATGGGTTCTCTGGTGGTGTACCCCGAACGCATGCGCGAGAACCTCGAGCTCACCCGGGGGCTGGTCTACAGCGGTCGGCTGCTCCTCGAGCTGGCCACCCGGGGCGAGAGCCGCGAGGGGGCCTACGCGCTGGTGCAGCGACACGCCATGGAGGCCTGGGAAGGGGGTGGCGACTTCCGGGACCGCGTGCTCGGCGATCCGGAGATCACCCGGCTGCTCGAAAAGGAGGAGATCGAGCGCGCCTTCAGTCTCGAGGCGGCCCTGCGCCACGTCGACGCCATCTTCGAGCGGACCCTGGGAGACGAGGCTTGAGGGTTCGGGTGCTGGTGGTGCTCAAGGGGGAGGTGCTCGATCCCCAGGGCCAGGCCATCCAGAAGGCCTGCGCCTCCCTCGGCCACGAGCAGGTGAAGGACGTGCGTCAGGGCAAGCTCTTCGAGATCGAATGGGAGGGCGGGGATCGCGAGGGCGCAGAGCAGGCGCTTCAGGAGATCGCCGAGAAGCTCCTCGCCAATCCCGTCATCGAGGATTTCCGGATCGAGAGCATCCAGGCCTAGGCAAGGGGGGAAGAGGTGCCGGTGGACTTGCAGCAGCTTCGAGCGCAGTGCGAGCGCACCCTCGAGCGCACGGACTTCTCGGAGCTCGGCCCGCGCATCGAGGGCAAGGTGCGCGACTGCTACGTGCACGAAGGGAGGCGCATCCTGGTGGCCACGGATCGGGTGAGTGCCTTCGACGTGGTCCTCGGCACGATCCCCTGGAAGGGGCAGGTGCTGAACCAGCTGGCCGCGTTCTGGCTCGAGCGCACGGCGGCCCTGGCACCCAACCACCTGATCGAGGTGCCCGACCCCAACGTGACCCTCGCCCTGGACTGCCGGCCGCTGCCGGTGGAGTTCGTGGTGCGGGGCTACCTGACCGGCGGAAGCCCCACCTCGATCTGGACCGCCTATCGAGCCGGCGCCCGGCGCTACTGCGGCCACGAGCTGCCCGAGGGTCTCAGGAAGCACGAGCCGCTGCCGCGGCCGCTGCTCACCCCCACCACCAAGGCGGAGCGCGGTGCCCACGACGAGCTCACCTCGCGAGAGGAGGTGCTGGCCCGTGGCTGGGTGGAGGCCGCACTCTACGATCGCGCCGAGGCCCTGGTGATGTCGCTCTTCGAGGAGGGCACCCGCTTCGCGGAGAAGCAGGGGCTCGTGCTGGCGGATACGAAATACGAGCTGGGACTCGACCAGGCTGGCGAGCTGCGGGTGATCGACGAGGTCCACACCCCCGACTCCTCCCGCTATTGGTACCGCGAGAGCTACGAGCAGGCGATGAAGGAGGGGGGCGACCCCCGGTCACTGGACAAGGAATACGTGCGGGACTGGGTCAGCACAGAGGGCTGGCGCGGCGAGGGGGTGCATCCGGAGCTCCCGGTGGAGGTCCGCTGCGAGGCCGCGCGGCGCTACATCGAGACCTTCGAGCGCGTGACCGGGCAGGCCTTTCGGCCGGACCTCGAGGACCCGGATCGCCGCATGCGGCGCAATCTCCGCCTTCCCGAGGCGCGGTAGCCGCGGCCGTGTTCGCCGTGATCCAGTTCCCGGGGTCGAACGACGACCGCGACATGTGCTTCGCGCTGAAGAGCGTTCTCGGCGCCGACGCCCGGCTGGTCTGGCACCAGGAGGCCGAGCTTCCCGCGGCTACCCTCGGGGTGCTGCTGCCCGGGGGGTTCTCGTACGGGGACTACCTGCGCTGCGGCGCGATGGCCCGCTTCTCTCCCGTGATGCGCGCCGTCTCCCGCTTCGCGGCCTCCGGGGGGCCCGTGCTCGGCACCTGCAACGGCTTCCAGGTGCTCTGCGAGGCGGGGCTCCTGCCCGGTGCGCTGCGGCGCAACCGCGGGCTTCACTTCGTGTGCGAGTTCGTGAACGTACGGGTGGAGCGGGCCGAGGCGCCTTTCAGCTCCCGGGCCCGGGTGGGCGACGTGCTGCAGCTGCCCATCAAGCACGGAGAAGGCTGCTACTACGCCCCCGAACAGACCCTGCGCCGCCTGGAGGAACAGGGCCAGGTGCTGCTGCGCTACTGCGAGCCCGACGGCACCGTGAGCGAGCGGGCGAACCCCAACGGCTCGGTCGGGGGCGTCGCCGGGATCACCAACGAGGCGGGCAACGTCTTCGGCCTGATGCCCCATCCCGAGCACGCCGTGGAGGCCGCGATCGGGGGCACCGACGGTCGGATCCTGCTGGGCTCCCTGCTCGACTTCGTGCACGGCGCCCGCCCATGACCGCCACCCCCCCCGTCGACCTCGCCCTGGCCCGCGAGCACGGGCTCACGGACCCGGAATGGGAGCGCATCCTCGGGATCCTCGGACGCGCTCCAACCTTTCCGGAGCTGGGCATCTTCTCGGTGATGTGGTCGGAGCACTGCTCCTACAAATCCAGCAAGCTCCATCTGCGCCGGCTGCCGACCCAGGCCGAGCACGTCCTCCACGGCCCCGGAGAGAATGCCGGGGTCGTGGCCATCGGCGATGGCCTCGCCGCCGTCTTCAAGATCGAGAGCCACAATCACCCCTCCTTCGTCGAACCTCGGCAGGGCGCCGCCACCGGCGTGGGCGGGATCCTGCGCGACGTGTTCACCATGGGCGCGCGTCCAGTGGCCTCGCTCGATTCCATCCGCTTCGGGCCCCTGGAGGAGCCCCTGCACCAGCGGCTCCTGCAGGGGGTGGTGGAGGGCATCGGCTTCTACGGCAACTGCGTCGGGGTGGCCACGGTGGGGGGGGAGACCAGCTTCCACGAGTGCTACGCGGGCAACATCCTCGTGAACGCCATGAACGTCGGGGTGGTGGAGACCGAGCGCATCTTCCTCGCCAAGGCCGCTGGCGTCGGGAACCCGGTGATCTACGCGGGCTCGAAGACCGGGCGTGACGGCATCCACGGGGCGAGTCTGCTGGCCTCGGCGGAGTTCGACGAGGAGAGCGACAGCAAGCGTCCCACGGTGCAGGTCGGAGATCCCTTCACCGAGAAGTGTCTGATCGAGGCGTGCCTGGAGCTGATGCAGAC
>JBDLIK010000193.1:0-6569 GCA_039714895.1 Myxococcota bacterium
ACCGTCGAGAGGCTGCGGGGCTGGCTGAGCGAGGTTTCTCCGCAGACCCTCAACGTGGCCGGGACCCGGGGGAGCCAGGATCCAAGGATCCATGCAGCGGCGCGCAGCGTGCTCTCCAGTGCGCTCAGGGGAGCGCGATGAAGCCGGGGAACGCAGCGCCCCAGGGAATCCTCTTCGACCTCGGGAACACCCTGCTGCGAGAGGAGCATTTCGACGTCGAGGCGGGAACGGCTCGGGTCCTCGCGCTCGCACGGAACCCGCGCGGACTGAGCGCCCGGGACGTCTGCTCCCTCGTCGTCGACCTCGAACGGGACCTGCGGCGCCGGCGGGAGGAGTCGCTGCTCGAGATCTCCCCCTTCACCGTGCATCGCCTCGTCTACGAGCCCCACGAGATCAGCTTCGACCTCCCCTTCCAGGAGGTGGAGCGCGAGTTCTGGAAGGCCGCGACCCGCTTCTCGCCGACGCCCGAGATCGCCGAATCCCTCTCGGAGCTCCGGAAGCTGGGTGTCCGTCTCGGTGTGGTCAGCAACTCGACCTTCACCAGCGCGACCCTCGCCTGGCAGCTGCGGGAGATGCGCCTGCTCGACTTCTTCCGGTTCGTCATGTCGAGCGCGGACTACGTGGTCCGCAAGCCACATCCTGCCATCTTCCAGACTGCAGTCCGAAAGCTCGGAACCTCTCTCCACGAGACGTGGTTCGTCGGGGACTCCCTGGCCTATGACGTCGTCGGCGCCCATGCGGCCGGGCTGACGTCCGTCTGGTACAACCCGACGGCCAGCGCGCCGCCTGCCGACACGCCCCATCACGAGATCCGATCCTGGCCCGAGCTGCTGACCCGGGTACGGACTCCGGAGAGCGGGCCGGCAAGACCGGAATGAGGCTTCGGCAGCCGCTGAGCGTCGCCGGTCAGGAGCCTGAGTCGGGGGGAGCCCAGTCGGGGGGACGGAAGCCGGGCGCGCCGTCGGCCCGCGCGAGATCCTGGAGCAGCTCGGGCACCCAGCTGGCCAGCGGAAGCTCCCGGATGCGCTCGAGCTCGAAGTAACGGAGCTCTGCGATCTCGTCCCCATCCGCCCGAAGCTCCCCGCCGACGGGTCGGGCCTCGAAGACCACCATCATGTAGGAGTTGCGATCGCCGTTCTCGTAGCGGACCGTGCACTCGGGGCCCCCGTAGACACCCGCGATCCCCTCCAGGCGGACCTGAAGGCCGGTCTCCTCCCACACCTCGCGGACCGCGGCATTGGCGGGGGTCTCCTCGGGCTCCACGGCACCGCCGGGCATCAGCCAGATGTCCGTCCCCGCCCGGCGGCCGAGCAGGATCCGGCCCTTCGGGTCGCGGATCACCGCCGTCACCGAGGGCAGCTCGAGGAGCTCGTGCTCCATCTTCTCGCGCAGGCGTGCGACGTAGCCCGACAATGCCACCGCCGATCTCCCGAGGTTTCGGGTAGCCTAGCCCGCATCCTTCGGGGCCGAATGGACGCCCGACGGGAGCGGAGATCCAGATGATCCGCGCGGGGCTCCTCACGGTCCTGTTCCTCGGCTTCCTGGGCGCATGCCTGTTCTTGCCGGCTGGAGGCATCCGCTGGCCGGCGGGATGGGTCTGCCTGCTCCTGTTCGCCGGCTTCACCGCTGCGGCATTCGTGGTCGTCCCCGGCGAGCTCATCCGGGAGCGCGCGGCGCCGGGCCCCGGCTCGGACCGGGGCGATGCGCTGCTGGCAAGTCTTGGGTTCCTCGGTCTGTATCCCGGGACCTTGATCGTGGCCGGGCTCGACGCCGGGCGGTCGGGCTCTTCGCTGCCGCTCGCCGTCGAGGTCTCGGCCTTCGTGGCATTCGCCCTCGGCTACGGGCTCGCGCTCGCGGCGATGCGCGAGAACCGTTTCTTCTCCACCTTCGTGCGCATCCAGCAGGATCGCGGTCACGCCGTCGTCTCCTCGGGACCCTACGCGTGGGTCCGTCACCCGGGATACGCGGGAACGCTGCTGGCCCACCTGGCCCTGCCCCTGGCGCTCGGCTCGATCGCAGCACTGGTCCCGGCGCTCTGCGGTGGGCTCCTCTTCGTGCTCCGGACCGCGCGGGAGGACCGGCTCCTGGCCGAGCGGCTTCCGGGCTACCGCGAGTATCGGACGCGGGTCCCCCGGCGCCTCTTGCCGGGGGTCTGGTAGCTTCACCGAACGCGAGGAGGCGTCCTGATGAGTCAAGAACAGGGAAGCTCCGAGCCTGGACGCGCTCAGGTGCGGATCGACTCACTGGGCCACGTGGTCCTGAAGGTGCGCAATCTCGAGGCCGCCGAGCGCTTCTACGGCCAGGTGCTGGGGATCCCCATCCAATCGCGCTCGGAGGCGTCGCGGATGACCTTCTTCACCCTGGGAGCGCACCACGACTTCGCCGTCCTCGCCGTGGGCGACGAGGCCCCCGATGCACGCGCCGACAGCGTGGGCACCCACCACATCGCCTTCCGGGTGGCGGGCGGACTCGAGGGTCTGCGGGCCGCCAAGACGCGGCTGGAGGCGGAGGGCGTGACGGTCGCCCCGGTGGATCACGGGGTCACCCGGTCGCTCTACTTCGGCGACCCGGACGGCAACGCCCTCGAGCTCTACGTGGACGGTTCCGAGGAGTGGCGGAGCGATCCCGAGTTGCTCTTCGCGCCGGTTCGCAAGCTCGAGCTCTAGTGGCACGAGGGCCGAGCGCGGACACCATCCTGCTCTACGGCGACTGCCTCTGCCGAGGGGTGCGCACGGCTGGGCAGAGCCCGATGAGGCGTAGCCGTCTCGGGCGCGCGAGGTAGCCGCTGCCGTTTGGACTCGCCGAAGCCGCGTTGGTGCTGAGCCTCGTGACGCTCGGCGCGACGGTGCAGGCCTCCGTCGGATTCGGGCTCGCGCTGATCGCTGCCCCCGTGCTGCTGCTCGTCCACGCTCCGCTGATCCCTGGGCCCCTCATGGCTGCGAGCCTCGTCCTCGTCGTGCTGGTGGCGCATCGGGATCGCACGCACATCGACCTCTCCGGTCTGGCCTTTGCAATGGTTGGGCGGACGGTGGGAACCCTGCTGGCTGCGGGCTTCCTGCTGCTGGCCTCCCAGGCGCTGTTCGATCTCGCCTTCGGAGCGCTGGTGATCCTCGGCGCGCTGCTCAGCGGGGCCGGACTGCACTTTCGCCCGAATCGACGCAGCGCCGTGCTGGCGGGGGGTCTGTCGGGATTGATGGGAACGATCTCGTCGATCGGTGGCCCTCCCATGGCGCTCCTCTACCAGAGCTCCGGCGCGGCGCGCCTGCGCGGCACCCTGGCTGGCTTCTTCGTGCTCGGAACGTCCCTCTCGGTGGTGGCGCTGGTGGCCGTCGGGCGCTTCGGGAGCGAGGAGGTCGTGCTCTCGCTCTCCCTGACGCCCCCCCTGGTGCTGGGCTTCGCCCTGGCTGCCCCGCTGCACAACCGCCTGCCGGAGACGGCCGTCCGGCCGTTGGTGATCGTCCTGTCGCTCGGGTCCGGCGCCGTCGTGATCTGGCGGGCGATCTTCTAGTGTTCCGAGTCAGGAGTTCGGTGGGGGCGAGGAGACAAACATCACATGACCCGCCCGACCCCGGCGATCGGGGTCCGCGAGTACCGGAAGCAGGACCTGGCTCGCTGCCGCGAGCTGTGGCGGTCGCTCACCCAGCGACACCGCGACCTCTACGCGGACCCCTCCATCGGCGGCGACGACCCGGGTCTCGAGCTCGACGCACACCTGGCAGATCCCCGGCTCGCCCGAATGTGGGTCGCCGAGGACGGGGCCCGCATCCTGGGGCTGTGCGGGCTGCTGCTGTCGGACGAAGAGTCGGAGCTGGAACCCATCGTCGTAGATCCGGAACATCGCAGCCGGGGGATCGGCCGGCAGCTCGCCCTGCGCGCCCTCGAAGAGTCGCGCCGCCTCGGCCTGAAGTACCTGAACGTCCGACCGGTGGGACGCAACGTCGAGGCGATCCGCTTCTTCCATCGCGAAGGCTTCCGGTTGCTGGGCCGGCTCGAGCTGTCCATGCCTCTCGATTCCGAGTCGTCGGGGTGGAAGGAGGGGGTGGAGATCCATGAACGACGCTTCCGCTACTAGCTGGGCTCCGGCCTGCGCCCGCAACCGGTGGCCTGGCGTCGGTGTCGCCCGCGAGCAGAACCCACGATCCGTGGCGAGCCCGTAGAGAGATCGCCGTGCCCGCTCAAGGCCCGCTCGCGCACATCGACCTCTCCGTCGGAGATCCGAAGCGCGCGCGCCGGGTCTCCACCACCTCGCCTTCCACGCTGCGAGTCGCGCCGAAGTGGACCGCAGCCACCGTGCCGCGGTGACTGCGGGTGCCACGGTGCTCGACGAGCCGGCGGACTACTCGGATCAGCCGGGCTACTCAGACGGGTACTACGCGGCCTTCGTCGCGGATCCCGACGGCATCAAGCTCGAGGTGGTGCACCTCCCCGACCAGAACCCGTAGCTCAGAGCGTGGTAGGCTCTCGCCGAGGAGAGGGGCCACATGCTCGAGGGGGTGCCGTGAGCGGCTCGTCCGGAGGTGGACCGGCCTCTGCGCCTTCGTCGGGCCCGCGCGCGGGGTTGCTGCTCAAGAATCTGCTCTTCACGGTGTTGGTGCCGGGCAGCGTGGCCGTCTATGTCCCGCTCCTGCTGGCGCCCGAGCGGACGTCGGGCTCGTGGCCCTTCTCGTTGCTCGGGGGAGGGCTGCTCGCCGTGGGAGGCGCGATCTACGCCTGGTGCGTCTACGACTTCGCGAGCTTCGGCCGCGGCACGCCCGCTCCCATCGACGCGCCGCAGCGGCTGGTGGAACGAGGGCTCTACCGGGTTTCGCGGAATCCGATGTACCTGGGTGTGCTCACGGTGATCCTCGGCTGGGCGGCGTGGTACCGGGCGCCTTCGCTGGTGCTCTACGCGCTCGGCGTCGGGCTCGTCTTCCACGCCTTCGTGGTCCTCTACGAGGAGCCTCGGCTCGCGGAGCTCTTCGGAGCCTCCTACGACGCGTATCGGACCCGGGTGGGGCGCTGGCTTCGGGTCGGCGGCGGGAGAGCAAAACCGCGCTGAGCAGCGCGAGGCCGTGAGGATGCGCCGCACCGGGCGTGGTAGGCTGAGCGGCCGCCCCGGGAGGGGCGAAGAGAGCGACGGGAGCGGACGACGAGACCATGGCGAACCCCTACACGATCACGAGCTCCGACGGGATCGATCGCTTCGACCACGAGGTGGACGTGGTCGTGGTGGGCCTCGGCGCCGCCGGAGGCTCGGCGGCCCTCGAAGCGCGTCTCGCGGGTGCGGACGTGCTCGTCCTCGAGCGGGCCAGCGGAGGCGGCGGGCTCACGGCCTCTGCCGCCGGTCACCTCTACCTCGGCGGAGGCACGCGAGTCCAGAAGGCGGTGGGGGTGGAAGACAGCGTCGAGGCGATGCTCGCCTATCTGCTCGCCGTCACCCCCGAGCCCGACGAGGAGAAGATCCGACGTTACTGTGAGGACAGCGTCAGCCACTTCGACTGGCTGGTGTCCCAGGGCGTCCCCTTCCAGGACACCATGTTCCACGGCAAGCACGTCGTCCAGATGACCGACGAGTGCCTCATCGAGTCGGGCAACGAAGAGGTGTGGCCCTATCGCGAGCGCGCGCGGCCGGCACCTCGCGGACACAAGGTGGCGATGGAGGGCGAGGCCGGAGGTGCGAAGCTCATGCAGATGCTGGTGCGCCGGGTCGAGGAGCTCGGGGTCGGCATCGAGTGCGATGCCTGGGTGCAGGCGCTGCTGCGCGACGGGAGCGGGCGCATCGTGGGGGTGCGCTACCGCCACTTCGAGGAGCCGAAGACGGTCCGGGCGCGTCGAGGCGTGATCCTGGCCACGGGCCACTTCGGGATGAATGCGGAGATGCTGGGGCGTCACTGCCCACGGCTGGCCGACGAGCGGGTGACGAAGCAGGGCGGCACTTTCGACGACGGAGCCGGCATCCAGCTCGGTGTCGCCGCCGGGGGTCGGGCCGATCACATGGACGGCGCGCTGGTCACCTCGCCCTTCTACCCGCCCGAGGGGCTGCTGCGGGGAATTCTGGTGAATGCCGAGGGCCAGCGCTTCGTGAGCGAGGACTCCTACCACGCCCGCTCGAGCGCGGCCTGCATGGACCAGCCCGGAGGCCGGGCCTACCTGATCGTGGATGAAGGCTGCTTCGAACGGCCGCTCTTCGGATGGCAGGAGCTGATCGACGCCTGGGAGGACCTGGGAGAGCTGGAGCAGGGACTCGGACTCCCGAAGGGCTCCGTGCAGCGGACGCTCGCCCGCTACAACGAGCACGCGGCCAAGGGGGAAGACCCGGATTTCCACAAAGGCGCGAAGTGGCTCCAGCCCCTCGACCGAGCCCCCTTCGCGGCCTTCGACCTGTCCCTGGGCAGCGCGCAGTACGTCGGCTTCCCGCTGGGGGGCCTGCGCACCTCGCTCGACGGTGAGGTCGTGGACGCGCAGGGAGCCCCCATCTCCGGGCTCTTCGCGGCCGGAGGCTGCGCGTCGAACATCGCCCAGGACGGGGCGGGCTACTCGAGCGGCACCTGCATCGGAGAGGCCACCTACTTCGGCCGCCGCGCCGGGCG
>JBDLIK010000194.1:0-6563 GCA_039714895.1 Myxococcota bacterium
CGAGCGGTCTGAAGCGCCTGGGCGACCTGCATGCCGGCCAGTGTATGCCCCGAGAGAGCGCGACGCTGCCGGAAGCCGGTCGCCAGCCGTCACGCGCTTCCCGTCCGCGTCCACTCACTCCCGGATGCGCTCTTTTCGGGCCGTCCATGGGGGTACAGGGGATGAAAGCAGTACCGCGACGGCGGTGCCCGGGGCTGCAGGCAGTCGCACACGGCGGCTTCGCGCTCCTGCTCGTTCTGCTGGCCGCAGGAGCGGCCCAGGCCACCTCGATCCCGCTCTTCTTCAACGGTCCGACCCTCGACGGCTCACCGCTGCGCATCGGGGTGTCCGAGGGCCAGGCCCTCAAGTCCGGTCTCGCCGTCTTCGATGCGCCGCTGTTCGATCTGGCGGGGCGGCTCTCGGTCACCAGCCAGGTGCTCGACCCCTCGAGCATCGAGTGGCCGGCGCTGCCGAGCTTCAACGATCCCGTCGAGGCCACCTCGGACTGGACGGTGCAGACCGAGGTGGATTTCGAGGACCACGTGCTGTTGATCTTCGTCACCACCACGGACAGCGAGTACCTGGAACGTTCCGGCCTCGCGCTCGATCCCGACGAGGGCTGGGTGCTGGTGCGGAGCCAGCTGGCGGGGCAGGACTACTGGTTCCCGGCCGTCGACCTCGGTCTCCTGCCCAGCGCGGGCTCGGTCACCCACACGCAGATCCACTACCTCACGGCCACCCAGCTCAAGTTCGACGCGGAGGCCAACGAGTACCTGCTGCCCCAGCTGATGGCAGCGGTGACCACGGTGAGCGGAACCCTGCCGGTTCCGGAGCCCGGCGTCGGGGGCCTGCTCGGGCTCTCGTTCGTGGGCCTTCTCCTCCGCCGCGTCCGCGGCTGAGCGTCACCCAGGATCGTTTCCAGGCCACACCTGATTGGCGCTCCCGGTCTGCCGGAAGCGAAAGGGGATGGGAGATGGGCTTTCGGAAGCGCGGGTGGCTCCACCGCTTCATCGCAGGAGTGACGTTTCTGCTGGCCGGGGGGATCGCCGCCCCGTTGCACGCGGCAGACGATGGCACCCTGCTGCGGATTCGCGCCCAGCGGCTCGCGCTGGACGGGAGCTGCGTGGGCGCGCTGCCGCTCCTCGAGCAGGCAGCCCAGGCCGATCCGAGGGACGCACGCGCACCGTTGCTGGCAGCGGAGTGCTGGATCCGGCTCGGCGGCTTCGCCGAGGCGGAGGACGCGCTCCGGGAAGCGAGTCAGCGGGACCCGCAGCTCCATGCGGTCCATCTGCCGCGGGCCGTGGCCCTCTATCACCAGGAGAAGCTCGGCGCGTCTCTCGGGGCCCTCGAGGCGGCCCGGCCCCACGCTTCCCACCGGGCGGAGTTCCACGTCTATCGCGGGCTGCTGTGGCTTGCGGCGGGGGACCCGCGGGCCGCCGCCCTGGCCTTCGAGGCCGCGCGCCGGACGGGACCGGATGCGGAGCCCGCGGCCTCGTACTACAGCGGGCTGGCCTGGGCACGCTCCCAGGAGGGCGAGCGAGCCCGCCACGCCTTCGAGCGCGTGGTGACGACGGCTCCCGGCAGCTCCTGGGCCGATCGCGCCCGGGCGGCGCTGGCCCAGCCCTCCGCCGCGAGCGCGAGGACCGCCTGGATCGAGATCACCGCCGGACTCGAGTACGACGACAACGTGCTGCTGAAGGCCGGGCCGGTCGCTCTGCCGGCGGGCGCTTCCGGCCAGGAGGATGTTCGCGCGGTCTGGAGGCTCAGCGCAGGCAGCGAGTTCTGGAACTCGGACGAATGGTCGGCGGGGACGATGCTGAGCTACTCCGGCCAGGCGCATCGGGAGCTCGACGCCTACGACCTGGCGTTTCCCGCCTGGACGCTGTGGTTGGATCGGCGCCTCGCCGAGGGCACCACCGCGCGGCTGCGCTACGACCTCGGCTACGCGCGCTACGGCGGAGACGCCTTCCTGCTCTCCAACGCACTCACTCCGACCCTCTTCCAGGAGTGGGGGCGTGCGGGATCGACGCACTTCTTCGCCAGGCTCTACCAGCTCGACCACTTCAACCACAGCGACGACGTGGCGAGCGCCACCCCCGGAAGCCAGGCCGGGGATCCCTGCCCGGGCATCACCACACCGGCCTTCGGCGACCCGGTCTGCGGTCCCGCCGGCCTCGACGAGCATGGCGTCCGGAACCAGGACGGGAAAGGCTTCGCCCTGGGCGCCGAGCATCTCGTGCCCCTCGGCTTCGCGGACACGGCGCTTCGCGGAGGCTACGAGTACCAGCACTTCGGAGCCGAAGGCAAGGAGTACTCGTTCAACGGCCACGCGCTCCACGTCGGAAGTCTCACGCAGCTTCCCTGGAGCCTGGGTCTGGAGACGCGGGTGGGCTACACGTACCGGCCCTACCGCCATGCCTCCTCGTATCCCGACCCGCGCAGCCTGGTGGCGGGCACCGCGTACTCGCTGGAGGGCACGAGCCGTCGGGACCGGGTCTGGCGCTTCGGCGTGGAGCTGGCGCGTCCTCTCAGCGATCGGCTGAGCGTGGCACTCCGCTACCAGTACGACCACCACGACTCCAACGTCACGGTCTTCGACTACGACCGCGGCTGGCTCGGCGCCTATCTCACGGTACGGCTCCACAAGTAGAAAGGAACGCGCATGAGCAGGGGGAGAGGTGTCGGCAGGCCGCTCGGCCACGCGCTGTTCGCGGTCCTTCTCGGTCTGCTTCCCGCCGCGGCCAGCTCCGACGAAGGGCTCGGGCGCGTGATCTCCATCGACGGGGACGTCTTCGCCGAGGCACCCGACGGCGACCCGCGCAGGCTGCGCTGCCGCGACACCGTGCGCCGCGGCGAGACCGTGACGACCACCGTGGGCGGGCGGCTCGCGGTGCTGGTGGGCGATGTCTACACGCGCATCGGCGATGCCTCGGAGGTGCGCTTCGACGAGACCGATGCCGGGGCGCCGGACCTGCATGTCTCCCGCGGCCGGCTCCACCTGATCGATGCCCGGGTGGGGGACTCCCATCCGCCCGTGCGCGTCACCACGCCCGAGCTTCGAGCCGAAGCCACGGGCGCTGACTCCGAGGTCTGGGTCGCAGACTCGGGATCCTTCCCGGGGACCGCGCTCTGCGAGCAGGCCGGCGAGCTTCGGGCCGTGCTGGCGACCGGTGAGAGTCTGGTGACGACCGCGGGACAGTGCAGCGAGGTGAGCTCCCTTGGAGGCTTCCGGAAGCAGCCCCGGGAGCTCGCCCCCCTCGGTGGCGCGGGAGATCCCTGCGACGAGCTTCCGATCCCAGTGGCTGGGCCGACTCACACGCCCCCTCCGCCGTCGACGCCGCTTCCGGGTCTCTTTCCCGATCCCAGTCCCGTGCCGGATCCGCCTCGGGGGCCCTGTGAGATCCCCGGGGTGGGCTGTGGCAGCATCGCCGTCGCGCCGAACCCGCAGCCGGCGCCTCCGGGCCCCCCTGTGGTCGAGCAGCCGGTGGTGGGCTGCACGATCCCCGGCCTCTGCGGACCGGGCCTGTAGCCCCGAGACCGCTCGCCGGCGTTCGCGCGGCTGGTATCCTCGTCCTCCTCGACGACCCTGGAGGAGACCCATGGCGGGACCGCGCGCCGGCAGCGACATCGAGTTCCAGAGCAACGGGGATCGCGTCCGCGGCTACCTGGCCACGCCCGCCTCCGAGAGCGGACCGGGGGTCCTGGTGATCCAGGAATGGTGGGGGCTCGTCGATCACGTCCGGGACGTCTGCGACCGCTTCGCGCGCGAGGGCTTCGTGGCCCTGGCGCCGGACCTCTACCGCGGGGAGTCGACGGCCGATCCGGACGAGGCGGGCCGGCTGATGATGAGTCTCGAGATTCCGCGGGCGGCGCGAGACCTGGACGGTGCCCTCCAGGCGCTCCTCAACCAGCACGCCGTGGAGGGCTCGCGGGTGGGGGCCGTTGGCTTCTGCATGGGAGGCCAGCTCGCCCTCTACGCGGCGACCCGGAACCCCGGCATCGGCGCGGTGGTGGACTACTACGGCATTCATCCAAGCGTCACCCTCGACCTCTCGGGGCTCGAGGCTCCGGTGCTCGGCATCTTCGCCGAGAACGACGGCTTCGTGACCCCCGAAGCAGCTCGCAAGCTCGAGTCCGAGCTCCGACAGGCCGGCAAGCGCGCCAGCTTCCATGTCTTTCCGGGCGTCGACCACGCCTTCTTCAACGACACGAGGCCGGACGTCCACGATGCCGAGGCGGCGGCCCGGGCCTGGGGCGACACGCTGTCCTTCCTCCGTGCGGAGCTGTCTTGACGGAAGAGCGTCTACCGCAGATCGTTCCGCGCATGCGATCTGCAACGCTCCCCTGGCTGCCCCGTCCGGTCCGGGATCTCCAGCGCGAGATCGAGTCCCGCATCTGCGAGGTGCCGACCCGGCTCAACGAGTACGGCTTCGACCCCTTCGGTGCGGACCCGCGCTGGGGCGTCTCGGTGACCCTGCCGGTGGCGCTCCTCTACCGCTACTGGCTGCGCGCCGAGACCCACGGGATCGAGCGGGTGCCCGAAGGCCGTGTGCTCCTGATCGGCAACCACGCGGGCAACACCTTCGCCTACGATGGCGCCATGCTCGGGATGGCCCTGCTGCTCGAGGCGCGGCCGCCGCGGCTGGTGCGCGGGATGGCCGAGTACTACCTGCCTCAGATCCCCTTCTTCGGCGTCATCATGCACCGCATGGGGAGCGTGGTGGGCACCCGTGAGAACTGCGTGCAGCTGCTGGAGCACGAGGAGGCGGTGATGGTGTTCCCCGAGGGCGCCCGCGGCTTCGTCAAGCCCTGGAGCAAGCGCTATCAGCTGCAGCGTTTCGGGCTGGGCTTCATGCGGCTGGCGCTCGAGACGGACACGCCCATCGTGCCGGTGGGGATCGTGGGGTCCGAGGAGCAGGCGCCGGCCATCGCCGACGTCAAGTGGCTGGGGCGTCTGATCGGGTCGCCCGCATTTCCGATCACACCCACCTTCCCCTGGCTCGGCCTCGGGGGCTTCGTGCCGCTCCCGGTCAAGTTCCGGCTGCGCTTCGGGGAGCCCCTGCGCTTCGAGGGCGAGCCGGACGAGGAGGACGCGGTGGTCGAGAAGAAGGTGGAGGTGGTGAAGTCCGCCATCCGCGACCTCCTCGACGAAGGCCTGGGCGAGCGCACCAGCTGGTTCTCCTGATGTCGGACCCGACACCTCGACAGGGCTTCGGACGCGAGGTCGTCTCGTGAGCCTCGGCGCGAAAACACGGCTCCAGGGGGCCGCGCTCGAAGAGCTCGTCCGGCGCCATCGCCTCGAGCGTCCCATCTACGTGACCCGGCCCACCCTGCCGGACCGGGAGGCGTACCAGGCCAAGCTGGCGACCATCTGGGAGAGCGGCTGGCTCACCAACGAGGGCGACCAGGTACGCGAGCTCACGCGCGGTCTGGCCGGCTACCTGGGGGTCGAGCACCTGAGTCTCTGCTGCAACGGCACGGTGGCCCTGCTCATCGCCCTCCAGAGCTTCCGGGTGACGAGTGGAGAGGTGATCACGACTCCCTTCACGTTTCCGGCCACGGCGCACTCGCTCTACTGGAACCGGGTACAGCCGGTCTTCTGCGACATCGAGGAGAGCACATTCAACCTGGATCCGGAGCGCATCGAGGCGCTGATCGGCCCCGACACCAAGGCCATCCTTCCGGTTCATGTGTTCGGGAACCCCTGCGACGTCGAAGGGATCCAGGCCGTCGCCGACAAGCATGGCCTGCTGGTGCTCTACGACGCGGCACACGTCATGGGCGTCCGCTACGACGGACGCTCCATCAGCGCCTACGGGGATTCGTCGATCCTGAGCTTCCACGCGACGAAGCTCTTCTCGACCATCGAAGGCGGTGCCATCGTGGCCGGGTCCGCGGCCCAGCGACAGCGGATCGACTACCTCAAGAACTTCGGGATCGAAGACGAGCACACGGTGATCGGTCCGGGCATCAACGGCAAGATGAACGAGTTTCAGGCTGCCTTCGGTCTGCTCCAGCTCGAGACCATCGAGGACGAGATCTCGCGGCGCCGGGAGCTCACGAGACTCTATCGGGATCGACTGGGCTCCGTGCCTGGGATCCGGGTGCAGCATGACCTGCCCAGGGTTCGCCACAACTACGCCTACTTCCCTGTGCTCATCGACGCTGAGCGATTCGGGATGAGCCGCGATGGCCTGCATGCCTCGCTCGAATCCCTCAACATCCACACGCGGAAGTACTTCCATCCGCTCTGCAGCCAGTACGCCTGCTACTCGACGCTTCCGTCCGCGCATGCCTCGAATCTGCCGATTGCCGAACGGGTCGCAGAGCGCGTGCTGTGCCTGCCTCTGTATGGCACTCTAGAGGCCCCTGAAGTCACCGCGATCTGCGACGCAATCCTCGCCCTGCACGAGCTGGGCTCGAGCGTCGTCCGCTGAGACCGGAGCGAGATTGATGGCGTCTTTCGATGGAAGCAGCGATCGAGCGGGTCGGAGCTCGGCGAGAGCGCATCCCCCGGCACTCGTCACCCCTCGGCCCGATTTCGATCTGAGCGTCATCATCACCAGCTACTTCGAGGAGCGGAG
>JBDLIK010000195.1:0-6537 GCA_039714895.1 Myxococcota bacterium
TGAGCGACTGGTTCGAGGCATCCTCCCGCCAGGTGAGACCCCGCTCGCCTGCCCAGGTTTCGATCTGGGCGCGGGAGACGCGCAAGAAGGGCCGCACCACCCGCCCGTCCGCCGAGCGCTCGGGGATCCCCGCCAGCCCCGAGGGGCCCGTGCCCCGCAGGATGCGCAGCAGCACCGTCTCCGCCTGATCGTCCCGGGTGTGGGCCGTGGCGACGACCGAGGCCCCGAGCTCCTCGGCCATCTCGGCCAGGGCCCGGTAGCGGAGACGCCGCGCCGCCTCCTGGAGGGTGGGACGCAGGGAGCTCGGCGCTCCGGCCCGGAGCGACTCGGGTGCCACCCGCCGCCGGGCCCAGGGCACGTCCAGCGCCTCCGCCAGCGCGGCCACGGCGGCCTCATCGGCCTCGGACTCGGAACCTCGCAGGCCGTGATTCACGTGCCCGATCCGGAGGTCGATCCCCAGCCCTTCGGGGAGCACTCGAAGAGCGTGGGCGAGGGTCGTGGAGTCGATCCCCCCGGAGACGGCCACGAGCACGCGCTGGTGGGCCAGGCCCAGTCGCGCGACCGCCTCGCAGAGCGCCGCTCGCAGGCGGTCAATCCCCGCCGGCGAATGCTTCGGATTCGCTCGCTTCGTCGGCTGAGCCCGGCTCCCGGTCGGCCTCCTCGGGCCAGAGCGCGCTGGCCGATCCGACGAGCACCCGGGTGCCATCGTCCTTCTCCACCCAGACGTCACAGTGAACGCGGCGGCGGGTGCCCTCCTGGGTCTCCTCCCGGATCTTCCCGTAGGCGGTCACCGATTCGTCCACCCAGAGGACGTTCACGAGCTTGAGCGACGCCTTCCCGCCGGCCAGCCAACCGCTCCCGAAGGCATCCTGCATCACCTGGGAGACGAAGCAGGTGGACATCATCCCCTGGACGACGATGTTCGGAAAGCCGAGCTGCCGCGCCGCTTCACGGTCGGTGTGGTAGTTGCGGCCGGGCCCCGAGAACATCCAGCAGCGACGATCGTCCACACACTTCTTCACGGGCACCAGGTCCGGCCCGGTGGCCAGGGGAAACGCGGGTCGCGGCGACTTGGCGCGCGCGGTCTTCTCGTCCACCACGAAGTCCTCGCCCTGCTTCGCGTCCCGGGGCGGCAGGAACGACTGGTGGGTGCGGCCGCGCACCAGCAGGCGGCCTTCCGGCCCCATCACGTCCGTCTCGTTCACCACGTAGTCCCGGCCCCGCTTGGTGTAGCGGTCGATGATGGTGGAGCGGGTGGTGACCGGGGTTCCGACGGCAATGGGCGCGAACAGCTCCCAGTCCTGCTGGGCGTGGAGGTTCCCGAAGAGGTTCTTCAGATACCACTCCCCGACGAAGCGATAACACTCGGAGTGGAAGAGCAACGGCGGCGCGGACGCCGCGTGGAGCGGATGGTGATCGTCGAGGGCCTCCTGGTAGAAGGCAACCAGCTCCGGCGTCACGTCGTAGCGATTCGACCCGCAATGCCGTCCGACGCAGGCGGGCTCCCCCTTCAGGTTCATGCTGGCACCTCCTCCACCCCACGCTAGCCCGCCTTTCTCGCCAGGGCCGCTACCGCGGCGACGTCTCGTCCTGCTGGCGACGCGAGCACCCCTCGGGTATTCCAGCGCCGTGACGGCGTCCACACTGCACAACGTGGGCAGCTGGCTGCCGCGCTGGGCGCGGATCGCCGGCGGCCGCCCCGCCGTGGTCGACGAGGAGCGCCGGCTCGACTACGCGGCCCTGGACGAACGCTCGGCGCGGGCGGCCGGATGGCTGGCCGCCCGAGGCGTGGGTCCGGGCGATCGGGTGGTGGTCCTGCTCCAGACCTCCAGCCCCTACCTGGAAGCGGTGTTCGCCGCGGCGCGCCTGGGAGCCATCGCGGTGCCCGTCAACCACCAGCTCGCTCCCCCCGAGCTGCGCTACGTCCTGGAGGACTGCCGGCCCGGCGCGATCCTGCACGAGCAGGCTCTCTCGGAGAAGCTGTCGGCCACGGGGCTCGTCCCGCCCGAGGCCAGCCTGGCGCTCGACGACGCCGGCAGCTGGGAGGCCGCGCTCGCCGGGAGCCCTCCGCGCCCGGAGGTCCATCCCTGTCGACCCGGGGACGCGTGTCTGCTCATGTACACCTCCGGCACCACCGGGGTGCCCAAGGGCGCCCTGCTCCCCCATCGCAAGAGTCTCTACAACTGTCTCAACGCCCAGCTCTTCTTCGAGCTCACCGGGGCGGACCGGGTGCTGGTGGTGCTGCCGCTGTTCCACTCCTTTGGTCTGCAGATCCTGGCGCTCCCGGTGCTCTATGCCGGGGGCTGCGTGGTGCTGCGCCGGAGCTTCGACGCCGAGGGGGTCTGGCGGGCGGTCGAGAGCGAGGGCATCTCCTTTCTCGGGGGCGTGCCCACCATGTACCGCGATCTGCTCCACGTCCTCGACTCCCGGCCCGGAAGCTTTCAGCCAGGCAGCCTGCGCTTCCTGTTCACGGCCGGCGCGGCGATCCCGATCGAACTCATCCACGGTTTCGAGCGCCATGGCCTCGTCCTCAAGCAGGGCTTCGGCCAGACGGAGACCTCCATCCTGTACTGCCTCGATGAGAAGGACGCCGTGCGCAAGGCCGGCAGTGTGGGCCGGCCGGTCTTCCACGCCGAGGTCCGCGTCGTGAGCCTTCCCAGCCTCGAGCGGTCTCCGGCGCAGTGGGAGGACACGGCGCCGGGCGAGCGGGGAGAGATCGTCGTCCACGGGCCCATCACCATGCTCGGCTACTGGAATCAGCCGGAGGAGACGGAGCGGGTGCTGCGCGACGGCTGGCTGCGCACGGGCGACCTCGCCATCCGCGACGCCGAGGGCTTCGTCACGCTCGCCGGACGCTCCCGCGAGCTCTACATCTCCGGCGGCGAGAACGTGTATCCCGCCCAGGTGGAGGCCACCTACCTGGAGCACCCCACGATCCGGGAGATCGCGGTGGTGGGGGTCGCGGACGAGCGCTGGGGCGAGGTAGGCCGTGCCTACCTCGTGCTCGAGGACGAGGCCGAGCTCGATGCGGGGGCGCTCACAGCCTGGGGGCGCGAGCGGCTGGCCGCCTTCAAGCTGCCCCGCAGCTGGGTGGCGCTGCCCTCCCTGCCCCGCACCGCCAGCGGCAAGGTACAAAAGCACCTTCTGCAAGGTTGATGGGTCCGCCGGCGGTCCTGGATCGAACTTCTAGCTGGCGATCAGGAGACGCAGGCGGTTCCCGACGCGCTCGGCGTAGTCCGCGAGGTCGGCCACCCAGCCCACCATCTGGTACCAGAAGACGGTGCCGATTCCGAGCTCGGACTCCATGCCGAAGATCTGGCGCGTCACCCGCTCGGCCAGGGCGTCGGTCTCGCTCTCGATGCGGTTGAGCTCACCGATCATCTCCTCCACCTTTCCCACCTCACGGCCTCGGAAGCCCGTCTCGACCAGCTCGTCGAGCTCGTTGACGATCCGTTCGGCCTGATCGCAGGCGGCCAGCACCCGGCGCACCAGCTCCAGCAGGGGCTCCCGCAGGGCCTCGGGCAACACCATGCCACGCTGCTCGACCAGCCCGGCGATGTCCTGGGCGACGTCGGCGATGGTGTCCTGGGCGTCGAGGATCTCCAGCATGTCCCGCCGCTCCACCGCCATCAGCAGCCGTTTCGGCAGGTGGCTGCGGATCTCGTTCTTGATGGTGTCCGCCTCGTGCTCGAGCCGGTCGATCTCGCGGCGCCGCTCGGCGACGGCGGTGAGGTCGCCCGAGGCCATCGCCTCGAAGAGCGGCAGCACCTCGCGCGCGCAGGCCGTCGCAGCCCGCATGTGCTGCTGCATGGGCCGGATGGGAGAGTGGCCGAACAGGTTGGCGATGAGGGACACGCGCGCCTCCTAACTAACTGGCGAATCCTTCGATTCGCCTGCGTCGTCGGCTGACCCGTTCCGGGTCAGCCTCCTAGGGGCCGAACAGCCCCTTGAAGAAATAGAAGAAGAAGACCGCCAGCGCCGCCCCGGTGGGCAGGGTGATCACCCAGGAGAGCAGGATGCTGCCCACCACCCGCAGATCGAGGGCACCGATGCCCCGGGCGAGCCCCACCCCCAGCACGGCGCCCACCAGCGTGTGGGTGGTGGAAACGGGAATGCCCGCCCGGGAGGCGATCACGATGGTGGTCGCCGCCGCGAGCTCCGCCGCAAAGCCCCGGCTGGGCGTGAGCTCGGTGATCTTCTTCCCCACCGTCTCCATCACCTTGAAGCCGTAGGTGGCCAATCCCACCACGATCCCCAGCCCGCCGACCGCCAGCATCCACACGGCCACGGGCGCCTTTCCATCGAGCTCTCCCCCGCCCGCGACGTTCACGACCGCAGCCAGCGGCCCGATGGCGTTGGCGACGTCGTTCGAGCCGTGGGCGAAGGCCACCGCACAGGCCGTCATGATCTGCAGCACCGCGAAGACCCGCTCGACTCTGGCAAAGCGCAGCCCTTCGTCTGCATCCCCGACCTCGGGACGAACCCGCCGGAGCAGCAGCATGCCGATGCCCGCACCCACGACGCCCAGGGCGGCTGCCCCGGCCAGGGCCCAGCCGAAGTCGAGGTCGAGCTTCAGGTTCTTGAGACCCTTGAACAGGGTCACCAGGCCGAGCACGAAGAACACCCAGCCGAAGAAGAAGGGCCCCAGCCGCCGCACCCGATCGATGGGCTGCTCGTGGTCGAGGATCAGACGCCGGGTCAGCTGGAAGATCCCGTAGGCGAGCACCCCGGACATCAGCGGGGAGGTCACCCAGGAGGCGACGATCTGGCCCACCTTCCCCCAGGCGATGGCCTCCATGCCGAGCCCGACCGCACCGAAGCCGACGATGGCGCCCACGATGGAGTGCGTGGTGGAGACGGGCAGTCCCGCCCGGCTGGCGATGATCAGCCAGGTCCCGGCCGACGCGAGGGCGGCCAGCATTCCGTAGACGAGCAGCTCGGGTCGCCCCTCGAAGGCGCTGGCGTCCAGGATTCCCTTGCGGACCGTGTCGGTGACGTGGCCGCCCGCCAGGAAGGCCCCGCCGAACTCGAACACCGCGGCCACCAGGATCGCGCCCCGGATGGTGAGCGCGCCCGAGCCGACGCTCGTCCCCATGGCATTGGCGACGTCGTTGGCGCCGATCGCCCAGGCCATGTAGAGCGCGAGACCCGCGCCAAGCCAGACGACCATCGGGACCTGGCCGAGCCACTCCACTCGTCCTCACCCCCCCCCCGGGACCCGACGAATGCCGGGCGCATCATCCCCGATGAGTCGCTCATCGGCAAGACATCCCGGGCCCCTTACTCCGGAAGCCCGCTGGGGTCAGGAGCCGTCGCCCCGGGAGGCCAGGGCCCAGCCCCGCTCGGCGAGGCCGGCGACGCGCTTGCCCGCGTCCAGGGCGGCCGGGGAGGCCGCGTTGCCCTGCAGGCCCCGGGCGTAGACGCCCTGGGTGATGGCGGCCAGCCGGAAGAGCGAAAACGCCAGGCAGAAGTTCCAGTGGGGTCCTGGGTCCCGGCCCGTGCGTCGCGTGTACGCCTGGAGGACCTCGCGCTCCGAGGGAATCCCCGTCTCGCCGTCCGCTCTGGCCTCTTCGAGCCCGGTTCCCAGCACGTCGAACACGCAGTGGTAGGCGAGGTCAGCCAGCGGATGGCCCAGGGTGGAGAGCTCCCAGTCGAGCACCGCCATCACGCGCGGCTCGCTGGGATGCACGATCAGGTTCCCCAGCCGGTAGTCCCCGTGGACCAGGGTGGTTTCCCCATCGTCCGGGAGGTGGAGCGGAAGCCAGTGGAGCAGCGCGTCCATGGCGGGGATCTCTTCGGTCCGCGAGAGGTCGTACTGGCGGCTCCAGCGGCTCACCTGACGCTCGAAGTAGTTCCCCGGACGACCGAAGTCGGCGAGACCGACCGCCGCCGGGTCCACGGCGTGGAGGGCGGCGAGCACCTCGCCCATCGCCTGGTAGACCGCCCGACGCTCCGTGGGGAGAAGACCGCTGGCCTCGCGCAGGATCCGGCCCGGCACGAACTCCATCACGAAGAAGCTCGTCCCGATCCGCGAGGCGTCCTCGCACAGCCCGAAGGTTTCGGGGACCGGAACCGCCGAGCCGCGCAGGGCCTGGATCACGCGGTGCTCCCGGTCCACCCGGTGGGCCGAGGGCAGCAGCTTGCCCGGCGGCTGCTTGCGCAGCACGTAGCGCCCGCTCCCAGCTTCGAGCAGGAAGCTCGGATTGGACTGCCCTGCCTCGAACTGTCGCACGGCGAGAGGGCCGCGGTAGCCCGGGACATGCTCCTCGAGCCAGCTGGCGAGCACGGCCTCGTCGAAGCGGTGCACGTCACGGACGCGGAGCGTCCCGGCCAAGGGCTCCATCGCCTCCACGCTACCGCGCGACCGCGGCGGGCGCGACGTCTGGGTCTGGCCTCGCGGGTGTTCGTCGCGTCTGCCGGCGGACCCTCAGACCGCCGGGCCGAGCTTCCAGACCACGAGCCAGAGCGCTAGCGCCAAGACGAGGCCGATCCAGAAGCGCACCTTGCTCCGATCACGCTGGCGATGGACTCGCTGCT
>JBDLIK010000196.1:0-6535 GCA_039714895.1 Myxococcota bacterium
GGTGTGACCGTCACCATCACGGCGGACAACCTGATCCAGGTGAACGACCGGACGGTCACCGTCGGGCAGCTGCCGGCGATGCTGAAGGAGGCCATCGACGCCTCCCGGGACAAGACCGTGGTGCTGCGAGGCGATCAGCAGGTGATCCTCGGCCAGGCCGTCTACGTGCTCGACCAGGCTCAGCTGGCCGGGGCCACCGGCTTCGCCATCGCCACCCAGCGCCCCCGCAAGCGTCTCCCAAGCGGTTGATGGGCTGCGGGCTTCGCCCGCAGCCCGCCCAACAGGCGAGCGAAGCGGCGCACGCTGCGGCTGACGGTCGAGCAGGGCCGATGGCTGCGGGCGAAGCCCGCAGCCCGTCAACCGGTGCGGCGGCGGAGCCAGGCGAGGCCTGCGCCGGCGAGGAGGAGCTCCGGGAGCAGGAGTCCGACGCCGTAGAACATGCGTAGAGTGTCCTGGGGGGTGAGGGGGAACTGGTCGGGCGGGAAGCCCTTGGGGCGGAGCACGATGCGCGCGTCCTGCTGGGTGGCCCAGTGCACGGCGTTGAGCGCCAGGTCGAGGTTGTACAGCGCGCGCGCGTAGCGATTCGACGCAAAGTCGGAGTCTCCGATCACCACGATCCGAGCCTCCCGCTCGCCCCGGGGGTACTCGCCGGCGGCCACCACGGGCAGGTAGCCCTCCCGCGCGTCGGCGGGCCGGGCCGGGGCGCCGGACCCGTCGAGGCTCCCCTCCGGGTCCGCCAGCCAGGCGCGCGGGCTCGTGTAGGCCAGGGTGCGAATGCGGTCGTTCTCGGCGGGCTTGCGGCCGGGAAGGACCGGGCGGGCGCGCAGCAGGAAGATCATCCGCGTGGGCCCCAGCCGGTGGACGACGGGATGCTGCTCGTAGACGTGAACGATGGGGTTCACGCCCGGCGGGTCGCCCTCCACCGGGCCCGAGGCGGGGTCCACCACCAGGCGGTCGGGGAGGTCGAAGCCCCAGGCCTCCAGGATCTCGTCGAGCCCGCTGGGCCTGCCCGGGTCGAGGAGGGCCACCAGGCGGCCGCCTCCCTCCAGATAGCGGTTCAGGGCCTCCTGCGCAGGCTCCCGAATGCCTCGTTCGGGCGAGACGATGAGCAGGGCCGCGGCGTCGGCGGGGATCTCGCTCACGTGAGCGAGGATCAGGTCCCGGACCCGGAAGCCTTCCGCCTCCAGCTGCGCCGCGAGGCCGGAGTAGCCGATTTCGTCGGTGCGCTGGAAGTCGCCCTCGCCCTCGCCCCGGGCCACGTAGATCACCCGGTCGGGCTCCACCAGAAGGACCTGCAGCGCTTCGAAGAGAGATCCTTCGCTGGGCCGTTCCACCGTCTGGAAGCGTCCGTCGAGCTCGAGCACGACGGTGTTGGAGCTGGAGATTCCGAAGCGGTCGGCCTCCTCCACCGCCTGGTCGAGGTCCAGACGGACGATCTCCAGCGAACCGGCGGTGGACATCGTCCGCAGCAGCAGCCAGGTGCTTCGGCAGCGCGGGTCGAACTCGTCGCAGAAGAGCGTCGCCCTGGGCGAGGCGTCGGGCCCGGGAGCGTCGGCCTGCTCCTCCATGTCTGTGAGCAGCGCCCGGGTGGCGTCGGCAAGCTCGTAGCGGCCCTCGAAGGTCCAATCGAGCTGGAGATCGAGAGCGTCCACCGCCCGCTCGAGGATCACGGCGCCGCCCACACTCGCAAGCAGCGCAAGCACCGGCGGAGCCAGCACGCGTCGTGCGTCGGGGGTGCTGAGGCGGCGGGCTCCGCGCAGCGCCAGTGCCACCGACACCCCGAGGGCGACGACGCCCAGGACGAGGTTGATGCCTCCGAAGGCGCCGAGGCGGCCCGTCGCATAGTAGGCGCCCAGCCCGAAGGCCAGGGCGATCGTGCCGAGCAGGGCGAGCTGGCGCATGGCTAGCGCACCCGCACCTGGGCCAGGGAGAGCCGGGCCACGGCGAACGAGACGAGCGCGATGCCGGCGAAGTAGGCGAGGTTGGCTCCGCGCACCAGGCCCTCGGAAAAGCTTCCGAAGCGTGGATGCAGCGAGAGCTCGTCCAGGATCTCTGCCATCCCCTCGCTCACGAAGGTGTTGGCCCAGCTGAAGTCGTAGAGCACGAAGGCCACCGCGTAGGCGGAGACCGCCGCCACCAGCTGACTGGCCGTCATCGCCGAGCAGGCCAGCCCGATGGAGGCCAGCGCCAGCCCCAGGGAGAAGAGCCCGAGGTAGACGGCCACCAGATGCTCGAGCCCCAGCCCGGAACGCACGATGGAGACCGCCGGGTAGACGAAGCTCACCGCCAGCAGCAGCCCGACGAAGAGGAAGGTTGCAGCGAACTTGCCGAGCACGATCTGGGTGGGGGAGAGCAGGGTGGTCATCAGCAGCTCGTCCGTCTGGCGGGCTCGCTCCTCGGAGAAGACGCGCATGGTGACGAGGGGGACCAGGCCGATGAAGGTGAGCCCGAGCGTCTCCATCACCGGCAGGAAGACCTGGTCCCGCAGGTTGACGTAGTCCGGGATCGCGTGGGAGTCGAAGCCCCCCAGAGTGGTGCTGGAGTAGAGGAACAGCACCTGGTTGTAGATGCGCAGGTGGTCGAAGAAGATCAGGGCGGTCACCAGCCCCACCATGGCGAGGGTGAGATAGGCCATGGGCGAGCCGAAGAGCACCGACAGCTCCTTGCGGAAGAGCGCCCAGAGGGGGATCACGGGGCCTCCCCGGCGAGCGAACGGAACAGCCCGAGAGGCTCGCCGGTTCCCAGCACGGTTTCCGGCGTCCCGAGGGCCACCAGACGTCCCCGGGAGAGGACCGCCACCCGGTCCGCCAGAGCGCGCACCTCCGCCAGGTCGTGGGTGCACAAGAGCACGGTGCGCCGGCCCGCCAGCTCCGCCAGGAGCTGGCGCACCTCGAGCTGCTGGAGCGGGTCGAGGCCGCTCGTCGGCTCGTCGACGATCACCAGGGGAGGGTCGTGCAGGAAGGCCTGGGCGAGGGAGACCCGCTGCTGGAAGCCCTTGGACAGGTTCCCGACCACCCGCCCCGCCACCGCAAGGAGATCGAAGCGCTCGAGGGTGCGCTCGACGGCGGCGGCCAGGGTGTCCCCGGAGAGCCCGCGGGCGCCCCCCACGAAGCGCAGGAAGCCGCGCACCCGCAGGTCGGGGTAGAGGCGGGAGGTCTCCGCCGCGAAGCCGATGCGTGCGTGGACCGCGCGAGCGTGGGTGGCCGGTGAGAGCCCGTCCACCCGCACGCTTCCCGCGCTGGGCAGCAGGTAGCCGGTCACCAGCCGGATGAAGGTGGTCTTGCCGGCTCCGTTGGCGCCGAGCAGGCCGAAGGCCTCGCCGGGCTCGATGCTGAGGGTG
Source organism: Myxococcota bacterium (assembly GCA_039714895.1). Classification (GTDB taxonomy): domain Bacteria; phylum Myxococcota_A; class UBA9160; order UBA9160; family DASRUS01; genus JBDLIK01. The sequence continues at coordinate 3,341 of JBDLIK010000196.1, forward strand.
AGGCCGTCCACCGCCCGCTGTTCTCCGAAGCGCCGGGTGAGGTCGCGGGTCACGATGCTGACGCCTGAGCGGCCCTTCTCCCGCTCCTGCGGTGCGGACGTGTCCGTTCCCTCCATGCGTTCACTCCGATGCGCGCCCGGGAGCGCCGGTTCCGGCCGGGGTTCCTTGATGGCGTCAGGTTCCGAGCCTACCCTGCCCGCCCTGATGGAGCACCGCCCCGCCACCGGCTCCTGCGCTCGCTGTCGCGCCTCGCTCGGGCTCGCCGCCGTGAAGGCCCGGGAAGCCTGGTACTGCTGCACGGCGTGCGCCGAGGGTCGCCGGGCCGTGCCCCGACCGCTCTCGGTGCCCGAGGCGCGCCTCTATGGCCGGCCCCAGCGTTTCTACCGCGCCCGACGGCCCAAGGAGCTGCGCGGTACCCGCCCTGGCCCGTGAGAAGCTCCACTCCCTAGAGACGTTCGAGCGCCGCGAAATAATCCGGCCAGGTCTTGGCGACGCAGGCCGGGTCCTCGATGACCACGCCGGGGACGCGCAGGCCCACCAGCGCGAAGGCCATGGCCATGCGGTGGTCGTCGTAGGTGTGGATCGTGGCGCCGTGCAGCGCGGCCGGCTCGATGCGCAGGCTGTCCGGGCCCGCCTGCGCCCGGGCGCCGAGACGCCGCAGCTCCGCCTCGAGGGCGCTCAGGCGATCGGTCTCGTGATGGCGCAGCTGAACGACGTTGCGGATCAGGGTCGGCCCGTCCGCGAAGAGCGCCACCGCCGCCAGCGCCAGGGCGGCGTCGGGCGTGGCGTTCATGTCCACGTCGATGCCGCGCAGTCGCCCGGTCGGGGCGCGGAGCTCCGCATAATCCTCCCCCCGCTCCACCCTGCAGCCCATGCGGGCCAGCACGTCGAGGAGCCCCAGGTCCGCCTGGATCGAGTCCCGTGGGATCCCCAGCACGCGCACCCGGCCCCCGGCGATGGCGGCGGCCGAGAAGGGGTAGGCGGCGGACGAGGCATCGGGCTCCACCGCGTAGTGCCGACTCTGGTAGGGGTGTCCCGCCCCGACCCTCAGCGTGCTCTCGTCCTGCCAGCCGACCTCGGCGCCGAAGTCCCGCATGACGCGCAGGGTGAGCTCCACGTAGGGCCGAGAGGCGATCACCCCGTCTTTGAGGGAGAGGCACACGTCACGCTCTGCGAAGGGCGCGGCCAGCAGGACCGCGGTCACGAACTGGCTGGAGCGGCTGGCATCGACCACGGCGCCGCCGCCGGCCAGCCCTCCGCCGTTCACGCGCACGGGAGGACACCCGTCGCGGCCCTCGATCTCCACCTCGGCGCCGAGCTGCGCAAGGGCGCGGGTCAGATCGACGATGGGACGCTCGCGCATGCGGGCGGTGCCGTCGATCCGCGAGGGACCGGGGCCGAGGGCTGCGATGGCGGTGATGAAGCGCGCGGTGGTCCCGGAGGCGCGCGCGTCCAGGGTACGCTGGGGTGCGTCGAGCAGACCCCCCCGACCCTCCACGAGCCAGGGATCCGTTCGGGCGTCGATCCGCACTCCGAGCTCGGCCAGACAGTCCCGCATGGCCTCGGTGTCGTCGCTGTCGAGGGCGCCGGCAATCTGGCTCCGGCCGCGGGCGAGGGCGGCGACCGGAAGCGCTCGGTTCGTGAGGCTCTTCGAGCCGGGCACGCGCACCCGCGCGTCCAGCGGGCCGCGCGGTCGGATGGAGAGGACGTCCACGCCGCTCAGGCTAGCAGTGCGACCTGGGCTCGTGGCGAGCGGCCTCGGAGCCACCCACCCAGCGACGTTGACACCGAGGAGGGGGTCGGCGACACTTCGGGATGGCGCGTCTTTTCGTAATCAGCACAAGGGGTTAGCGCCGAGGGCGCAGGAGCTGGACGAGGCCCCTGCAGAGCCGATCCCGAGTCGGCCTTCATCGGGGACGAAGGTTCGCGCCCCTTCTCGGGTGGGTCCAGATTCGGGTCGGTCCAGATCGGATGAGGGAGAGCGTGGCCAAGGTTCTCGTCAGCGACAAGCTGTCTCCGCAGGGTCTCGAGGTCCTCGAGCAGGCGCCGGGCATCGAGGTCGACTATCGCCCCGGCCTTTCTCCCGGAGAGCTTCTGGAGGCCGTCCGCGACGCCGAGGGGCTGGTGATCCGGAGCGGCACGAAGGTGGGTGCCGACGTGATCGACGCGGCCGAGAAGCTGCGGGTGATCGGACGGGCGGGAATCGGCGTGGACAACGTCGACGTGGGCCGCGCCACCGAGCGCGGGATCGTCGTCGTCAACACCCCCGAAGGCAACAACGTCACCACCGCCGAGCACGCCATCGCGCTGCTGGTCTCCCTGGCCCGGCACATCCCCCAGGCCAGCGCCGCCCTCAAGGCGGGCCGCTGGGAGAAGAGTCGCTACACCGGGGTGGAGCTGCTGAACCGGACCCTCGGGGTGATCGGGCTCGGCAACATCGGGCGGGTCGTCGCTCAGCGCGGGCTGGGACTGGGGATGCGGGTGGTCGCCCACGATCCCCACATCGGGGCCGAGGTCGCTGCGAAGCTGGGCGTGGAGCTGGTTGCCTTCGACGAGCTCCTGGCCCGCGCCGACGCCATCACGGTGCACGTGCCCCGCAGCAGGGAGACCACGGGCCTGCTGGGGCGTGAGGCCTTCGAGAAGGTCCGCCCGGGCGTCCTCATCGTGAACGCAGCCCGAGGTGGAATCGTCGACGAGCAGGCGCTGCTCGAGGCGCTCGAATCCGGGCGGGTGGCGGGTGCGGCCCTCGACGTCTTCGAGACCGAGCCGCCCGCCAGCGACCACCCGCTGGTGGCCCACGAGCGCGTCATCTGCACCCCGCACCTGGGCGCCTCCACCGAACAGGCCCAGATCAACGTGGCCATCGCGGTGGCCGAGCAGGTGCGCGACTTCCTCGCCACCCAGGTGGCGCGCAACGCCGTGAACTTCCCCTCGATCCCGCCGGAGCTGCTGGAGGAGATCCGCCCGTATCTCGTCCTCGGTGAGAAGCTGGGCCGCTTCCAGGGACAGCTCTGTCCCGGAGCCATCGACGAGATCGAGATCGAGTACGCAGGGGAGGTGGCGGACCTGCGCGTGGCACCCATCACCATCGCGGTGCTCAAGGGCGTCCTGGAGGCCCACACCGACCAGGTGAACATGGTGAATGCACCGCATCTGGCGCAGTCCCGGGGCATCAAGGTGATCGAGTCGAAGGTG
>JBDLIK010000197.1:0-6510 GCA_039714895.1 Myxococcota bacterium
AGCCCTGCGCCAGGCCAAGGCCGGCCGCGATCTGGCCCGGGCCGAGCAGCGGCAGACCCAATCGGACCTCCGCCGCGCTGAGGCCCTGCTCCGCAAGCACGTGATCTCGCGCCAGGAGGTGGACCGTATCCGCACGAGGGTCGAGGTGGCGAAGGCCCAGGGGCGCCAGGCCGAAGAGGCCGTGGATCTGGCCCAGCTCAACCTGCGCCGGACCCTCGCCCACGCCCCCTTCTCGGGTACCGTGGCCAGGCGCCTGGCGGACGAAGGGACCACCGCCCTGGTGCAGCCCCAGACCATCATCCTCGTGCTCCAGGAGACCTACGAGCTCGAGGGGCGCGCGACGATTCCCGAAGCGCATCTTCACGCGGTGCACACGGGCGACCGCGCGATCGTGCACGTGGAGGGGCTGCCGGAGCCCGTCGAGACCAGCATCTCCTCCGTCGGCGATACGGTCGATCCGGCGACGCGCACCTACGAGGTAAAGCTGCGCGTTCCCAACCCGGATCACCGTCTGAAGGCCGGGGTCTTCGCCCACGTGGAGATCTTCGCGCAGCCCAGGGAGGGCGTTCTCCTGGTTCCGCGCGACGCCATCCGCAGCGAGGAGGGCGAGACCCGCGTCCTGACGGTGGAGGACGGACGTGCCGTCTCGGTCCCCGTGCGGTTGGGGGTATTGTCGCCGGAGGTCGCCGAGGTGATTGAAGGCCTCGAGGCCGAACAGCTCGTCATCGTCGGCGAGGAGGCCCAGATCATCGCGCCGGGGATACGGGTGCGCGTGCGAAAGGACGGCGAGGGAGCCTCGTGAGGCTTCCGGACGTCTGCATCCGGCGCCCCGTCTTCGCCGTCATGCTGATCGGCGGGCTCGTGGTGCTCGGGCTCGTGTCGATCCCGCGCCTCGGGGTCGATCTCTTCCCTCGCGTCGAGTTTCCGCTGGTGACCGTGAGCACGCTCCTCGAAGGCGCCTCGCCGGAGACCATGGAGCGCGAGGTCTCCCAGATCATCGAGGAGTCGGTCAACACCATCGAGGGCATCCGCAACCTGCGCAGCGCTTCCAGCGACTCGCTGTCCCTGGTGTTCGTGGAGTTCGAGCTCGAGTACGACGTGCAGGCGAAGGCCCAGGAGGTGCGCGACAAGGTGGCCGCGGTGCGAGGCGACCTGCCGCGCGACGTGGAGCCTCCGGTCGTCGAGCGGGTGGACCCCGACGCCCAGCCGATTCTGGCGGTGATGCTCTCCGGGCCCCACTCGATCCGCGAGATCACGGAGCTCGCCGACAAGCGCCTCAAGCCGCGCCTCGAGCGCCTGCCGGGCGTCGGGAGCGTGTCGATCGTGGGCGGACGCGCCCGGGAGATCCGCATCTGGATCGACCCTCTGCGCCTGGCCGGTTACGAGCTGGCGGTGGACGACGTCCTGGCCGCCGTCCAGCGCGAGCACGTCGAGCTCCCGGGGGGGCGCCTCGAGACCAAACGCAAGGAGATCTCGATCCGCACGCGGGGGCGGCTCACTCGTGTCGAGCAGTTCGGCGGCATCGTGGTGGCCGAGCGCGCGGATCGGGTCGTGCACCTCCGGGATGTGGCCGGCGTCGAGGACGGCATGGCCGACGAGCGCACGGCGTCGCGCCTCAACCAGCGCCGCGGCGTCGCCCTGCTGGTGCGCCGCCAGTCCGGACAGAACACCGTGACCGTGGCCAACGCGGTGAAGCGGGAGCTCGAGCTCGCCCGTGCGGACCTGCCCGGCGGCTACGAAGTCGTCGTCGCCCTGGACGACTCTCGCTTCATCCTCAGCGCGATCCGGGACGTGGGCGTGGCCCTGGCCTGGGGGGCGCTCTTCGCCTCGCTGGTGGTGCTGGTCTTCCTGCGCAACCTGCGCTCCACGTTCATCGTCGCCATCGCCATCCCGTCTTCGATCGTGGGGAGCTTCGCCTTCTTCTACTTCTTCGGCTTTACCCTCAACACCATGACCCTGATGGCGCTCTCGCTCTCGATCGGCCTGCTGATCGACGACGCGATCGTCGTGCTCGAGAACGTCTACCGGCACATGGAGGCGGGGATGCCGCCGCGCGAGGCCGCCTCCTTCGGCACCGACGAGATCGGCCTGGCCGTCCTGGCGACCACCGCGGCCAACTGCGCCGTCTTCATCCCCATCGCCTTCCTCTCCGGGGTGGTGGGGCGCTTCTTCCGCGAGTTCGGAGTGGTGGCGGCGTGCGCGGTCTGCATCTCGACGCTGGTGGCGCTCTCTCTGACCCCGATGCTCTGCTCACGCTACCTGCGGGTGCGCTCGGGCGTGCGCCACGGCCCGGCGTTCCGCGGTCTGGAGGCGGCGTTCGACCGCCTGGAGGCGACCTATCGCCGGCTCCTCGGCTGGGGGCTGCGCCACCGCGCCGCGGTGGTGGGGATTGCGCTCACCAGCTTCGTCGGCGGGTGCGGTGTGGCGCGACTGGTTCCCATCGAGTTCGTGCTCCCCGAGGACCGCAGCGAGTTCAACGTGTGGCTCAAGCTCTCTCCGGGCGCGGCGCTCGAGCAGACCCAGGTCGTGGTCGGCATGGTGGAGCGGGATCTCCGGTCCCTTCCAGAGACCCGGGTGCTGTTCACCACCATCGGGGCGGGCGTCAAGAAGCGTGTGAACGAGGCGACGATCTACGTCCAGCTCGTCCACAAGAGCGAGCGCGAGGATTCGCAGCAGGAGTTCATGCGCCAGGTGCGCGGACGCATCCACGCACTCGACCTGCCCCTCCACGAGTTCGCGGTGGAGGAGATCCCGATCATCGGCGCGGCGGGCTGGCGCAGCGCTGACATCATGTACTCGGTCCGGGGTCCGGACATGGGCCGACTCCAGGCCCACGCGCGCGCCCTGATGGAGCGGATGCGGGCGGCGGGCGGCTACGCGGACCTCTACATGTCCTACGAGGCGGGCAAGCCCGAGGTCTCCCTGGAGATCACGCGGGAACGCGCGGCGGACGTGGGGGTCTCCGCCGTGCAGATCGGGCGCACGATCTCGGCCCTGTTCGCCGGCTTCGAGGCCACGACCTTCGAGGAGCGGGGCGAGCGCTACGACGTTCGCGTGCAGGTGCGGCCCGAGTACCGGGACGACATGGACGAGCTCGACCTGGTACGGGTGCGCGGCTCTGGCGGCGCGCTCGTCCCGCTGCGCAACCTCGTCGTCCCCCGTATGGGGAGCGGCCCCGTGCAGATCGACCGGGAGAACCGCAGCCGGGCCATCACCCTCTACGCCAACCTGGAGGGCAAGTCCGCCGGCCAGGCCGACGTGGAGGTCACCGGCTTCGGCGTGGATCTCGCCATCGGGGGCGAGTACTCGCTGCAGCCCATCGGGCCGTCTCAGCGGCTCCGCGAGACGGTCGCCGCGGTGACCTTCGCCTTCGCCCTGGCCCTGATCGCCATCTACATGGTGCTCGGCGCCCAGTTCAACTCGTTCGTGCACCCCCTCACGATCATGCTCTCGGCGCCGCTCTCCTTCATCGGCGCCTTCGCTGCCGTCGCGCTGCTCGGCCACAGCCTGGACGTCATGGGTCAGATCGCCTTCCTCATGCTGATGGGCATCGTGATGAAGAACGGGATCCTGCTGGTGGACTACACCAGGACGCTGCGGGAGCGGGGTCTTCCGATGCGGGAGGCTGTCCTCGAGGCGGGCCCCGTGCGGATGCGCCCGGTCCTCATGACCGCCGTCTCGACGATCTTCGGCATGCTGCCCGTGGCCTTCGGCCAGGGGGACGGGTCGGAGTGGCGCAATCCCATGGGCGTCGTGGCGATCGGCGGCCTCGCCACCTCCACCCTGCTGACCTTGCTGGTGGTGCCCGTGGTGTACACCCTGATCGATGACGCCCAGGAGGCGCTTCGTCGGGGCGCCCGGCGTCTGTTGGGCCGCTGAGAAGTCGGATCCATGTCCCATCCGCGACGCGTCGAGGGGCGGAGGCCCCCCGGCGCGGCTCGGCTTCGAAGGCTGCGGTTGTGGTACGCTCCACGGGGAGAGGCGCCGTGCGCCTGGGTCCAGGGGCCCACGGCGACGGGCGCCGGGTCGGCTGCCCATGAGCGAGCGGCGAGAGCCCGGTGAGTTCGACGACCGAAGGCGGGCCCAGGAACGCCTGCGGGCCATCGTAGAGGGAACCGCGGCCAAGACCGGCGAGGCGTTCTTCCGCTCCCTCGTGCGACATCTCGCGGCCGCCCTCGGCGTGAAGTACGTCTTCGTCGGCGAGGTGGACCTCGAGAGGCCCGAGCGGGTGAGGACTCTTGCCGCCTGGGCCGTCGATGGGTTCTCCGAGAACTTCGAGTACGCCCTCACCGACACCCCCTGCGAACGGGTCGTGACCCGGACGCTGTGCTTCCACCCGAAGGGCGTTCAGCAGCTCTTTCCCCGGGATCCGCAGCTGCGTGAGCTGGGCGCCGAGAGCTATCTCGGAACGCCCTTGTTCGATTCGTCCGGCCGCGTGCTCGGGCTGCTGGTGGCCATCGACGACGGCGCGATGGACGAGGATCCCGAGGGACGGGATCTCTGCAGGATCTTCGCGTCGCGCGCCGGGGTCGAGCTCGAACGGCAGCGGGCCGAGGCGGCGGTGCGGGAGAGTGAGAACCGCGGCCGTCTCATCATCGAAACCACGCTGGACGCGGTCATTACGATCGATCCGGAGAGCCACATCACCGGATGGAACACACGCGCCGAGACGATCTTCGGCTGGTCCCAGGAGGAGGCCACCGGGCAGGACCTCGCCGAGCTGATCATCCCCCTGGAGCTTCGGGACGCGCACCGACGTGGCGTGGATCATTTCCTGGCCACGGGGGAAGGCCCGGTTCTGGGGAGACGCATCGAGATCGAAGGCCTACACCGGAGCGGGAAGCGGTTTCCGGTGGAGCTCGCCATCGCAACGATACGCACGGGCGACTCGTACGAGTTCAGCGCCTTCATCCAGGACATCAGCGAGCGGAAGAGCGCTGAGGAGGAACGGCGAAGGCTCGAGGCGCAGATCCAGTACGCCCAGAGGCTGGAGAGTCTCGGCGTGCTCGCCGGCGGCATCGCGCACGACTTCAACAACCTGCTCACCGGGATCCTCACCAACGCCGGGGTTGCGCGGCGGCAGCTTGCGCCGGACCATCCAGCCCATCGGTCTCTCTCGGAGGTGATCCAGGGATCGAAGGTCGCTTCCCACCTCACCGAACAGCTGCTCGACTACGCCGGCCGCGGACAGATCCAGCGCCGGCCGCTGGATCTCTCGGCCGAGGTGGCCACACTCGAGGCGCTGCTGCGGACGTCGGTGCGGGAGCGGGCACGGCTGGAGCTCGACCTGGCCGACGACCTCCCCGCAGTCGAGGCCGACCCGGCGCAGATCCAGCAGGTGCTGATGAACCTCGCGATCAACGCCGCGGAGTCGAGCGAGAGCCCGGTCCAGGTCCGCATCCGCACGCGCGTCGCCGCTCTGGAGCCCCACGAGCTTCCGCTGCTGGTGCCGGGCAGCCCTCTCGAAGCGGGGAGGCACGTCGCGCTCGAGGTAGAGGACGATGGCCGCGGTCTGAACGAGACCACCGAGCGGCGGATCTTCGATCCCTTCTTCACCACCAAGAGCACCGGCCGGGGCTTGGGGCTGGCCGCGACCCTCGGGATCGTGCACAAGCACGGGGGCGGCATCCGGGTCCGGTCGAGCCCCGGGGCCGGAAGCCGATTCCAGATCTTCTTCCCGGCTTCGGACAGACCGGTCGAGGCCATCGTCGAGCAGGGGGACCTGGAGCTTCGCGGCAGCGGGCGGGTGCTGGTCGTCGACGACGACGAGTACGTCTTGCGGGCGGTCCGAGCGTCCCTCGAAAGCTACGGATACTCCGTCCTCGTCGCCGAGACCGGCGAGCGGGCGGTGGCGTTGTTTCGCGAGCTGGACGGCGAGATCGATCTGGTGGTGCTCGACCTGATCATGCCCGGGATCGGTGGTGAGGAGACGTTCCGAGCCTTGCGCACGATCCGCCCCGACCTGAAGGCGTTGCTCTCGACGGGGTACGACAACTCCCAGGCAGCGCGGCGATTCGCTGATGACGACCTCGCCGGGGTCCTGCGCAAGCCCTTCGAGCCCGACGATCTGGCGGCGGAGGTGAAGCGCCTGCTCGGGCACCCCGGAAGGAGGGGCGCGTCGGCCGAGTTCGAGCGCGAGTTCGACGCGCTCCGCACCTCCTATCGTGAGAAGCTCCCGACGAGCCTGGGCGAGCTCGAGTCGGCCGTGCGTAGGGCGCGTTCCGCCGACGACGTGGCGCAGTCCTGGGAAGCGGCGTTCCAGCTGGCCCACCGCCTCAAGGGGACCGCCGGCTCTTACGGCTTCGAAGCGCTCGCAGACTCGCTCGAGGTAGTCGAGACGACCCTGGGCCGCATGATCGAACAGGGGTGCTCGGGGGATGCCGATTGGACCACGATCCAGGAGGCGATGGCCCGGGCGCAAGCCTCGCTCCGCCTGGGGGGCAGTTGTTCGGCGACCCTGCGTAGCAACTCCCCGAGAACAAAGCGGTAGCGGGCTGGAGGCGCCGCCCG
>JBDLIK010000198.1:0-6501 GCA_039714895.1 Myxococcota bacterium
AGTCTCTGCACCCGCAGACTACTTGGCGGAGAGAGTGGGATTCGAACCCACGGTACCCTTTCGAGTACACACGCTCTCCAGGCGTGTGCCTTAAGCCACTCGGCCATCTCTCCAGAACGCCACAGGATAGCCGCCGGCGGCGCTCCCGCCCGGCGGCCCGCACACGCGAGCGGGCCGCCGAAGGCGCTCAAGGCGGCGCTGGCGCGAACCCGGCGCGGCCCGAGAAGCGTCCCGCACCCCGGACGGCACGAGCTGATGCCATGCCCCAAGCGCCGCCGCGCAGCGAGGCGAAGCCGAGCGAAGCAAATTTACTGGCGGAGAGGGAGGGATTCGAACCCTCGATAGGGTTTCCCCTATGCAGGTTTAGCAAACCTGTGCCTTCAGCCACTCGGCCACCTCTCCTGGGTCCCGGGATGATAGCGAGCCTTCCCGGGCCCCCGCAGGGGAGCCCGGCGGCCGGCTATGGCGGGCACCTCCGGACTCAGGAGACCGGGGTCTTCAGGTAGTTCCGGGTCACGCACAGCGGCCGGAAGCCGAGGCGGGCGTAGAGGTCCTTGGGCGTGTCATCAGGACGGGCCCCGATCAGGATGGGTCCAGCCCCCCGCTCACGGGCGTCGGCCACGGCGTGAGAGATGAGCGCCGTGGCGATGCCCCGGCGTCGGAAGTCGGGGTGGGTGAAGAGGTCCTCGACCATCCCCACCCCGTTCTCGCCGGGCAGGGACGAGAAGAATGCGCAGTCCGCCCCCTCCTCGCGAGCGAGCCAGAAGTGCAGAGCAGGTGCCCTGGCGCGGCGCAGCCGGGTCATGTCGGTCGCCAGGCTCTCCGAGTAGGGTTCCCGCTGCTGGATGCGCGCCTGCTCGTCGTGGTCGAGCCGGGTGAGGCGGGCGACGGCCGCCCAGTCCGCATCGAGGGTGGCGAGGCGGACGTCGAGCTCCCGGTCGGCCGCGAGAACGTCGTCCTCGAGGATCATCTGCAGCGTGGCGTCTGCGCGATAGCCCTCGAGACAGAGGCGCGCTTCGAGGTCGGGGGCCGTCCCGGGGTCGCAGTGGAAGCTTCGGTGCTCGAAGCCCTCGAAGGCCCGTTCGACCTGAACCAGGGTCTCCTCGATCTCTCCTGGGCTTCGTGCCCTCAGGCAGGAGACGTGGTTGGCGTCGTAGACGTTCGGAGCCTCGCGGTTGCGCACGATCCGCAGCAGCGGAGCGTCGATGCATTCGTTGCCAAGAGCGTGGTAGGCCTCGTAGGTCTCGCAGGCCCGCCGCACCAGTCCCGAGGGAGCGCTCACCCGCGCTCTCTCCCGGCCCCGAGGCCCGCGCTTTCAGAGCTCGAGACCCGCGCTGGCACCCCGGCGCCAAGGGCGGTCGCCAGGGAGCCCACCACGACGAGCAACGCTCCCGCGAGGGCGCTCCACGAAAGCAGTGGCGGCGACAGGAAGCCCGGCCAGTGGGAGGCCACCAGGGACGAAAGGCCCAGGGTGGCCAGCGGCGTCAGCGCGAGCACTGCGCTCACGCGCGAGGCCTCCCAGTGCTGGAGGGCTTCTGAGAACGCCCCGTACGCGACGATGGTGTTGAGCGCACAGAAGCCGAGGAGCCACCAGCCGGTGGCGTCGAGCGCGAGCAGATGTCGCGGCTCGGCGAGGACGGCAAACAGCCCGGTGCAGCCGATGTAGATACACAGCATGATGCCCTGGGAGGCGAGCGAGCGCAGCAGCTGCTTCTGGGCGAGTCCGTAGACCGCCCAGGTTGCGGCGGCGAGCACCATCACGGCGTTGCCGGCGAGGTAGCGATCGACCTCCGCCACGAGCGCGGCGAGCTGTCCAGCGAAGAAGAGCGCCAGGCCGAACACCAGCGTCCCCACCCCCAGCCACTGGATCCGGGTGAAGCGCTCCCGAAAGATCACGACGCCTCCCAGGGCGAGGAGGAGTGGAGCGAGCTGGATCATCACCTGGGCGGTGGCCGGCGAGGTCCAGTCGAGCGCGATGAGATAGGCGAGGTAGTTGGCGGCCAGAAAGACCGTCGCCAGTCCGAGCAGGATCCACTCCGGTCTCCCCAGGCGACCCAGGGGCGGCAGCTGGCGCCGCGCCGCCAGCACCGCCCCGAGCAGGATTGCCGAGACGGAGAACCGCACCCAGGTGATCGTCGCAGGATCGACGGACCGGAGCACCCCCTGCAGAGCGATGGGCAGCGCCCCCCAGAGCGCCATCGTCAGGAAGGCGAGAGAAAACCCGAGCCCGCGGCGGCCCGAGACGCGGTGGAGCTCCATGGAGCCGGAACGCTAGCAGCGCTCGGACCCCCCGCCGAAGACGAGCCGACGACGGAACTCGCCGAAGGCGCGCAAGGCCGTGCTGCAGCGAAGCCCGGCCCGGACCGGAAAGCCCCCGAGCCTCGAGCGCCAGGAGCAATGGCGCCATGCCCCAAGCACGACCGCGCAGCGAGGCGAAGCCGAGCGAAGGAAAATGAGATGGCGGAGAGGGAGGGATTCGAACCCTCGAGGGACTTGCGCCCCTGGCGGTTTTCAAGACCGCTGCCTTCGACCGCTCGGCCACCTCTCCGCACAATGGAATCGGGTACTTGGAGCGTATACCCGGCCGGGCGTATCCAGCAAGTACCCAGCACGGTGCTATGCGGTGGACTCCAATTTCTACGAGATCAAGCCAGATGCGCAAGCACCTGGCCCGCCCCGATCACGGCCACCTGGTGTTCGCCTCTCTCGTGAAGGCTGCGATGTGGGGCGCGGACGATCTGCAGGCCGCGCGGAACGCCAAGGAGCTTGAGATACGCGAAGAGGCTCTTGGCTGGCACAGTATCGCCGAGCTTGACCTCGATGGGGAGCCACGGCTGGCCGTCGCGGACAATGAGGAAGTCGACTTCGCGCTTCTGTTTGTCGCGCAGGAAGTGGAGCGCGAAGTCGCCCTCGCCGGTCTCGGTCCAGAAGTCGCATGCCTTGTGGAGATGGCTCGCCACCAGGTTCTCGAAGCGGGCGCCTTCGTCTTCGATCCCGCCGTAGTCCCAGTAGTAGAGCTTCCCGGCCTTGCGCAGGGAGCGCGCTACGCCGCGGTGCCAGGGCTTGATTTCGAAGACATAGAAGAGTGCCTTCAGATAAGTGAGCCAACGCTTTACGGTCGGATGGGCTACCTCGAGGTCTTCGCTGAGGGACTGGACGGAAAGCAGGCCACCCACCTTGGCCGGTAGCAGGGCGGTGAGCATCTCTATTCGCGAAAGCTCCGGCAGGCGGGAGAGATCACGTAGATCCTCGCGGATCAGCAGCTCCTCGCGTGTTCGTCGCCAGATGCGAGCACGACGCTGGTCTTGCCCCAGAAGGGGTTCGGGAAATGGGCCGTACGTCATCAGATCAGAAACGTCAGCCTCTCGCTGCTTTGACAAGCGCCCCCCTTTTGCGAAGATTCGCTCAAACCCTTCGTCCGGGCGAAGAACATCGCTCCTGCGCATCTCGCGGAGCGAAAAAGGATGGAGCCGAAAGGGCACGTAGCGCCCGAGCAGGCTGTCACTACCGCGCTTGTAGACGTCGAGTCGCGCGCTCCCAGTCACGAGAATGTCGCAGCGGCCGTCCATCGTGTCGTACAGGCCCTTGAGGGTTCGCTTCCATCGGCGGTCCTTGTGGATTTCGTCGTAGACAACGAGAGGATGCGTCGCCCTCGGTTGCTTTGGGACCCTGTCTGGGGCTATGGGGAGAGTCGTGAACGGATCTCGGACCCAGCGGCGACGAAAGCGCACATCATCCCAGTTGCAGTATTCGCCCACCGCTCGTCTCGCGAGCAGCATCTGTGCAAGGGTTGTCTTGCCGCACTGCCTTGGACCCGAAAGGAGCGCGATCTTGCCCGATTCGAAGGCGAACTCTTCAATCGGCTGCCGCAGGCTCCTGGCACGCAACATGTGACCATTTTGACGTATTGCGTCGATTTGGTCAATCTTTGATTGTGACCCGATTGACGATAGACCGACGTTGGCTACCCGTACCTTGGGATGGCGATCCGAGCAGTCTGATCCCTCGTTCGCCTGTTCCGAACGAGTCACGCCGGACCGAGGAGCCCGATGGAAGGCGAAGAAGCCGATGAACTCCGAGCGCGACTCGAAGCGTACGTCGGCAAGCCGATGGGCCCTTCGGCAGTGGCGCCGGACGCGGTCAACGTGCCCATGATCCGGCATTGGGTCGATGCCCTGGACGACCGCAATCCGGTGTATCTCGACGACGAGTTCGCCGCCACCACCCGCTTCCGCGGGATCGTCGCACCTCCGGCGATGCTCCAGACGTGGGGGATGCCCCGACCCCGGATCGAGGGCATCGCCGAGCGAGGGGGAGCCCCGGTGGAGATGAAGTTCGACAATCCGCTCCCCGTCCTGGACGAGGCGGGCTACGTGGGCATCCTTGCGACGAACTCCGAGCTCGAGTTCGTGCGCTATCTGAGGCCCGGGGACCATCTACAGATGACCACCGAGGTCGAGTCCATCTCGAACCGCAAGATCACCTCCCTCGGCAAGGGATACTTCGTGACCTGGGTGACCACCTACAGGGTCGGCGAGGGCGAGGTGGTGGGGCGACAACTCTTTCGCGTCTTCAAGTTCGACCCGTCCACCATCGGGGCTGCATCATGACGAGCCAGCGCGCGGATTCCCAGCGGAGCACCGAGATCGTCGTCGGCGACGAGCTTCCGCCCTTCGATCTCCCGGTGACCCCAACGGTGATCGTCGCGGGAGCCGTCGCCTCTCGCGACTTCATGCCCGCGCACCACGACCGTCAGTTCGCGATGGGGCAGGGCGCGCCGGACGTCTTCATGAACATCCACACCACCAATGGCTATGTGTCGCGCTTCGTCACGGACTGGGCGGGACCCGAGGCCATGGTTCGCAGCATCAAGATCCGCCTCGGCGCCCCAGCAGTTCCCGGCCAGCCCCTGCGCTTCTCCGGCCGGGTCACCCAGACGAGCCAGGAGGGGGACGAGCGCGTGATCGAGGTGGCCGTTCGAGCGGCGAACGAGCTCGGAGATCACGCAACTGGCACCGTGGTCCTGACCCTGCCGCTATAGACCCTCGGGGCGAGTCCCGATTACGCCCTCGGCTTCGAGATCACGAAGCTGTTCTGGCGAGAGTCCGAGGATCCCGCACAGAACCGGATCATTGTGTTGGCCGAGGGTCGGTGCCGGCGTCCGGAGCCAACGCTCGACGCTTCCATAGCGAAAGGGCAGCGACGGCAGCGGCATCGCCCCGACCACCGGATGTTCGGGCATCTCGAAGTAGCCCCGCGCCCGCAGCTGGGGGTTCGTCTGGAGGAGCCTGCACGGATTCGCGACCTCGGAGGCGGGAATGCCCAGGGTGCGCAGCTCGTCCACGATCTCTGTCCGGGGACGTTTGCGCGTCCAATCGCGCAGGCGCTCGTCGATGGCGTCGTGGGCTTCCCGACGGCCCGCCCGGGTCCGGAGGGCCCCATCCATCGCCCAGCCGGGGTCGCCCAGCGCCGAGCACAGCGCACGCCACTGGGAATCGGTAGCAACCGACAACGCCATCCATTCTTCCATCCCGGGCTGTCCATCCGCACAGGGATAGAGCCCCTGCGGCGCCGCGAGCGGAGAGCGATTGCCGTCGCGCCGCATCAGATTGCCGTAGGCGGTCCACTCCACGATCTGCTCTGTCGCGATGTTGAGAGCACTTTCCACCATCGTGCTCTCCACATGATGCCCATGGCCTGAGGCGCCCCGGCTCGCGAGCGCAACGAGAAGCGCAAAGGTGGCATGCATCCCAGCCACTGGATCGCAGGGTCCTCGCGGAATTCGTGGTTGATCCCCGGGGTGACCCGTCATCCAGGCCATCCCGGAGAGCTGCTCCATCGTCTGGGCAAAGCCCGTATTCTCGCGCCACGGGCCCGAGAGTCCGAAAGCCGGCATGCGCATCATGAGCACCTCCGGATTCAGCCCCTTCACCCGTTCCCAGCCGAGTCCGAAGCTGTCGAGTACCCGCGGAGTGAAGTTCTCGACGATGGCGTCGCAGCCCGCGATGAGCTTCTCGAGCAGCTCGAGACCGCGTGGCTTGGAGAGGTCCAGAGTGATGCCGAGCTTGTTGCTATTCGCGTGCAGGAAGTGCGTACTCGCCTCCCACCACTCGTCGTAGTGGGCAGCCATCATGCCTCCGACCATGCGCAAGCCATCGGGGTGACCTGTCGATTCGATGTGGATGACCTCGGCCCCGAGGGTCGCCAGCAACTGCGACGCGGCCGGCCCGGCCCACCAGGCCGTCAGGTCGAGGATGCGCAGACCCGCGAGGGGCAGCTCGTCCATCGATTCCGTCCCGCGAGCCAGACGCTCCCCGGACGAGCTTCGCCCGCCAAGCGCCAGGCCAGCTTCGCTGGCACGGGCCGGAAAGGCGGCCGACCGCGTATGCTGGCCCAGCCGAGGAGCGGGGCGGGGACCCGGCGGATCGACCTCATCGATTCGGTAGGGGCGTCTGGGCTGAACGAACCGGCCCTCCGCATCGGAACCAAAGACGCCGCGCG
>JBDLIK010000199.1:0-6495 GCA_039714895.1 Myxococcota bacterium
ATGTCTGAAGGTGTGCGGGGACACGCGCTTGCGGAGACCGGCACGGATGGCGGCGGCTCGGATGGCGCGTTGGGGACCAGACTCGGTCAGGTGATGGCGGCGGACGAGGCCCGTGCGCGGGTCGCGGCTCGGTCGCGCGGCGGGGAAGATCCACTGCCAGGGCCACTCGGTGGGGGCGGCGGGGTACTTCTGTGCGAGAGAGGTGGGCAGCCAGACGCCCGGGCGGCCAGCGGTGCGGTCGTCTTCGAAGTGGAGTCTCGCGGAGGTGAGCTGTTCGGTGAGCGCCGCCTCGGCGCTCCGCGGTAGGAGTGTGGCACGGTCTCGGTTGCCCTTCCCGGGGCGGACGGTGATCTGGTGTCGTTCGAAGTCGACGTCCTTCACGCGCAGGCGCAGGCACTCGAGAACGCGAAGGCCGGCGCCGTAGAGCAGGCGCCCGACCAGAGCGTGCGGTTCCTCGAGCTCGGCCAGGACGGCGAGGACTTCCGTGCGACTCAGCACGACCGGGAGGGTGTGCGGCGCGCGAGCGCGTACCGCGTTGTCCAGCCCTTCGAGCTCGAGGCCGAGCACGTCGCGGTACAGGAAGAGCAAGGCGGCCAGGGCCTGGTTCTGGGTGGACGCGCTCACTCGGCCTCGCACGGCGAGATCCGACAGGAACTCCACGACCTCGGCGGCGCCCAGCTCGGCCGGGTGTCGGATGCCGTGGTAGTGGATGTAGCGGCGGATCCATCCGACGTAGGCGTACTCGGTTCGGCTCGCGTAGTGGCGAACGCGGAGCGTTGCGCGGACGCGATCGAGGAGCTTCGGTGAATTCGGGGAGCGGCTTCGGCGCGCGTCGGGCACCTGGATCACCCCGCACGGCCGCCCTGCGGGAAGCGGCCGGGCTGTCGCGGGGTGACACGAGGAGCTTACCGCGCCCGGTGCCTGTGCGCGTCTCCGGCTGGAGGATAGCGCCCCAGGTCGTAGAGACGCCTGGGTCGTTCCCCCGGTCCATCCGGGTCACGCGCCGACGAGACGCAGGAGCTCCGCCTCGTCGATCACGGCGACCCCGAGCTCCTCGGCCCGGCGCAGCTTGCTGCCGGGTGACTCGCCCGACAGCAGGTAGTCCGTCTTCTTCGAGACCGAGGAGGTCACGCGTCCACCGGCCCGCTCGATGCGCTCCTTGGCCTGCTCGCGGGTCAGCCCCGGCAGGGTGCCGGTGAGCACGAAGGACTTGCCGGCCAGGGGCCCTTCGCCGAGTGCCGGGCCTGGCGGCGCCTTCTTCCAGACCACGCCGAGCGCTCGCAGGCGCTCCACCTCGGCCCGGTTGCGCTCGTCGGCGAAGAACGACTCCACGCTCTCGGCGATGATGGGCCCGACGCCCTCGACCGCCTCGATCTCCTCGCGGCTCGCGGCGAGCAGGGGCGGCAGGTCGCCGAAGCGGCTGGCCAGGACCTCGGCGACCGTCGCTCCCACGTGTCGGATGCCCAGCGCCACCAGGAAGCGGGGCAGGGTCGTCTCGCGGGCGCGTGCGAGGGCGGCCACGAGGTTGCCAGCCGACCTGGGGCCCATGCGTTCGAGCGCCTCGAGCTGCTCTGCGCGAAGCTCGAAGACGTCCGAGAGCTGCTTGACCAGTCCTTGATCGACGAGCTGATCCACCAGCTTCTCGCCGAGCCCGTCCACGTCCAGGGCGCCCCGGCCGGCCACGTGGAGCAGGTTGTTCTTGAGCTGAGCGGGGCAGTCCAGGTTCGGGCAGCGGGTGGTGGCCTCGCCCTCCAGGCGCACGGCCCGAGCGCCGCACACGGGGCAGTGGCGCGGCATGCGGTAGGACTCGGTGCCGGCTGGGCGTCGAGCTCGGACCACCTCGACGATCTGGGGGATCACGTCTCCCGCTCGCTGCACGACCACGGTGTCCCCGACCCGTACGTCCTTGCGCGCCACCTCGTCCTCGTTGTGCAGGGAGGCGTTGGAGACGGTGACGCCGCCCACCCGGACCGGGCGCAGCTTCGCGACCGGAGTGAGGGCGCCGGTGCGGCCCACGTTCACCCCGATGGCCTCGATCCGGGTCTCCCTGCGCTGGGGAGGAAACTTGAAGGCGATGGCCCAGCGCGGCGCCCGGGCCAGCGCCCCGAGCTCCGTCTGCAGGTCCAGCCGGTTGACCTTGAAGACGGTGCCGTCGATCTCGATGGGGAGCTTCTCACGCCGCGCGGCCAGAGCGTCGTGGAAGGCCGCCGCGCGGGTGGGGTCCTGACAGAGCTGACGCTCGGGGTTCACCGGCAGTCCCCAGGACCCGAGCAGCTCGAGGGTCTCGAGCTGGGTGGTGACCCCCGCCGGGGCCCGTGCCACCGCGTAGGCGTAGAAGGCCAGGGAGCGCAGCCGGGCGACGTCGATGTCGTGGAGCTGGCGCAGCGAGCCGGCGGCTGCGTTGCGGGGATTCGCGAACGGCTCCAGCCCACGGCCCTCCCGCTGCCGGTTGAGCCGTTCGAAGGCCCGGATCGGCAGCACCACCTCACCGCGCACCGAGAGCCGCTCGGGCACCGGCCGCGCCCCCGGCGAGAGGCGCAGGGGGATGCTGAGCACCTGACGCAGGTTGGCGGTCACGTCCTCCCCCACGCGTCCGTCGCCCCGGGTGGAGCCCACCTCGAGCTGCCCCTCGCGGTACACCAGCTCGATCGCCGCGCCGTCGAGCTTGGCCTCGCCCAGGTACTCGATCGGTTCGTCGCTTGCGAGCACGCGCCGGACCCGCTCGTCGAAGCCCACCAGCTCATCCCGGCTCATGGCGTTGTCCAGGGAGAGCATCGGCACGTCGTGGCGCACCGGGGCGAAGCCCTCGGCAGGTGGGGCTCCGATGCGCTGGGACGGAGAGTCGTCGCGCCGCAGCTCCGGGTGGGCGCGCTCGAGGTCGAGGAGCTCCCGGAACAGCTCGTCGTACGCGGCGTCGCTGATCTCGGGGGCGTCCTCGACGTGGTAGAGCCGCAGGTGCCGGCCCAGCTCCTCGATGAGGAATGCCACGCGCCCAGCCGGATCCTGAGGTTTCGGGCGATCCAAAGGCGTCGAAGTTCCCGCGGGGACTGCCGTTAAAGTCGTTCACTGGGCAAGGCGATGAGACGGTTGTCCGGTGCCACCTGCGCCGACGGGAAAGATACCACGCGGGCGACGGCCCGAGGATCTGGGGGGATTCCGCCGTGGACTCGATGACGCTGCCGGAGCTGTCCCCGGAAGCCCTGAGCGTGGTGCTGGGCTCCCTGCTGGAGGGCATCGTGGGCGCCCGGCGGGGCCGCATCTGCTTCGTCAATGCCGCCTTCGCCGAGCTGCTGGGTCGAGAGGCCTCCAAGCTCGAGAACCTTCCCATCGAGGACGTGATCGAAGTCCCGGGAGCAGACCCCGCCGACTATCCCGAGGGGGTCTTCGAGGCCGTGCTCAAGCGCCCCGATGGTGGCCGACCCAGCGTGCGGGCCGAACGCCTGATGGCCCAGGGGGGTCAATCCATCTGGATCCTGGGCAGTGCCTCCATTCCAGGGGGCGGCCCGGAGGACCGCGCGCAGACGGAGCGAGCCCTGCGTGAGGCCTACGAGGAGCGCCTCGCCCTCGAGGAACGCCTGCGCCAGGAGGTTTCGGACCGCGAAGACATGGTGGGTTTGATGAGCCACGAGCTGCGGACGCCCGTCACGGTGATCTCGGGCTACAGCAAGCTGCTGCTCTCGGAAGAGGTCGGCGGCCTGAACGACGTCCAGCGCAGCTTCATGGAGGCCACGGCCAGGAGCTGCAAGCGCCTCTCCGACCTCATCGGAACCCTGCTCGAGGCCGCCGCCCAGGCGACGGGGGAGATCGCACTCGAGCTCCAGGACGCGGCCCTCGCCCCGACCATCCAGGACGTGGTGGGGATGATCAAACCGCT
Organism: Myxococcota bacterium; assembly: GCA_039714895.1. Taxonomy (GTDB): domain Bacteria; phylum Myxococcota_A; class UBA9160; order UBA9160; family DASRUS01; genus JBDLIK01. Next base: position 3,875 of record JBDLIK010000199.1, read on the forward strand.
GCTGGAGCAGAAGCGCGTTCGACTGGAGCTGGAGGTCCAGCCCGACGCTGCGCGTGCGCGATTCGATGCGTCGCGCGTCGAGCAGGTGCTGACGAACCTGCTCGGCAACGCCATCCGCTACGCCCCACCTCTCAGCATCATCCGCATCGCCACGCGCCGGCTTGCCACCGAGGGATCCCTGGAGGATCAGGTCGAGGTGAGCATCTCGGACGAGGGGCCGGGCGTCCCGGCGGTGGACCGAGAGCGCATCTTCGAGCCCTACGTCCGTGCCGGGGAGCTTCAGGCTGGAGGCCTGGGCCTCGGCCTCGCAATCTGCCGGCGCCTGGTCGATGCCCACGGCGGGGTCGTCGGCCTGCGTGAGGCGCCCAGCGGGGGTGCGTGCTTCGCCTTCACCCTCCCCCTGGTGGGCTCGGTCGAGCGGGAGACATGAGCCGGCGAAACAGCCCCCCGCCCAAGGCCCCGGCCACGGCGAGGATCCTGATCGTCGACGACTCGGAGGGGATCCGGGGATTCCTGGCGAGCCTGCTCGAGCTTCGGGGCTACCAGGTGGACACGGCCGACAGCGGCCGCGCTGCCCTCGCGCTGCTGGACTCCGGCGCCTCTCCCGACGCCATCCTGCTCGACGTGATGATGCCGGGCATCGATGGACTCGAGACCCTGCGCCAGATCCGCCAGCGCGACGCCGACGTCCCGGTCATCATGCTCTCGGTGGTGGGGCGGGCCAGCACCATCGTGGACGCCATGCAGGCGGGCGCCACCGACTACCTCAACAAGCCCTTCGAGGAGGAGGAGCTCGTCGTCACGCTGCGCCAGGTGCTGGAGATGGTCCGGCTCTCGGCCGAGCGCGACGAGCTCGTCCAGTCCCTGGACGACCCGGCGGGAGGCGCCATCTGGCAGGGCGCCGCGATGCAGAAGATCTGGGGGATCATCGAGCAGATCCGCGACACGGACGTCACTGTGCTCATCCACGGCGAGAGCGGCGTCGGCAAGGAGATCGTGGCCCGCACCGTTCACGCCAACTCCAGCCGAGCCGCCAAGCCCTTCGTCAAGGTGAACTGCGCCGCGCTCCCCAACGACCTGCTGGAGAGCGAGCTCTTCGGCTACGAGAAGGGGGCCTTCACCGGTGCCGTCGCCCGGAAGTCCGGAAAGTTCGAGGTCGCCCACGAGGGCACCATCTTCCTGGACGAGATCGGAGAGATGAGTCCCGCCCTCCAGGCCAAGCTGTTGCAGGTGCTCCAGGATGCTGAGTTCACCCACCTCGGCGGAAACCGGGAGATCCGTGTGGACGTCCGGGTGGTGTGTGCCACCAACCGTGACCTGGAGCAGATGGTGAAGGAAGGAGGCTTCCGAGAAGACCTGTACTTCCGGCTGAACGTCGTCAACGTTGCCATCCCGCCTCTCCGGGAGCGTCGGTCCGAGATTCCTGCCCTGGTGGACCTCTTTCTGCGCCGCTACGGCACCAAGTACGGGCGTCCGCGTCGCTCCATCACCCCGGCGCTCTCGCGGCTGCTGGGCCGTCACACCTTCCCGGGCAACGTCCGGGAGCTCGAGAACATGATCAAGCGCATCGTGGTGCTCGAGAGCGAGAATTCGATCATCGAGGAGCTCCTGAGCGGAGGGGGCTACAGAGCCGCACGCGCCGCCAGCGCCTTCGAGACCCTGCTGGACGAGATCGAAGAGACGGCCGGGACGCTTCCCCTTCGGGAAGTGGGACGCCGTGCGGCCATGGAGGCGGAGCGCGAGACCATCGAGCGCGTGCTCCACCGCACGAGCTGGAACCGCAAGCAGGCTGCCCGCATCCTGGGAGTGAGCTACAAGACGCTGCTCCAGAAGATCCGTGAGTGCGGCCTCACCGAAAGCTGAGCCGGCTGCGAGCGGACCCCTGCTGAGTGTCAGGACGCCTGGCACGGGCGGCCTGGGCTAGAGTTCTCCGATCCCGCGATCGGGGTTGATCACGTGACCGCCACCACGGACAGGATGCCGAGCCGGAACCACCGCTGGATCCAACTGTGCTGGATTCCTGCCCTCGCGCTCCTCGCGCCTTCACTCTCCCCGGCCCACGTCCTCTCCGGCTACCTCGCCTTCGTCCTGACGCTGGCGGCGCTCTTTCTCTACGCCGAGAGGAGTCCCAGGAGAGGCGCGGCTTGATCCGAGCGTCCACCCGCTACGTCCCGCACATCGTCGTCCTGCTCGTCCTGGCATCGGTCCCGACGTGGCTCCACTGGACCTCGAGCTTCGACGTGGAGGACTGCGCTTACCCCGAGGCCCTGCTGCCCCTGGCGGACGACATCGCCGGCGGCAGCGCGGTCGGGAAGGAGCCCGACCCCCCGAGCATCCGTCGGCGCTTCCTCAGCCTGGCTTCCCCCGACGGCCGCTGGGCCGAAGGGCGGATTCCGCTGGCCGATGGCGACGAGGCCCTCGAGTTCGTGATCGTCCGGTCCTTCGACGCGAAGCTCCTCTACCACTGGCCGGCGGCGCGTCTGCACTGGAAGGGTGGGGAATCCATGCGCGTCGATCGCCACGACATCGAGATCCTCGAGACGGGATCGCACGCACTCCCCGTCCACCGGGGCTACTACGACCTCCTCGAGGCCCAGAGCGGTCGGAGCTGGGTGGTCGCC
>JBDLIK010000200.1:0-6430 GCA_039714895.1 Myxococcota bacterium
GCGTAGGCGCCGTCACCGGTCTCGTGGGGGCAGGCGGAGGCTTCCTCTTCGTGCCGACGTTCGCGCTGTTCGGGGGCATGCCCATGCGGCGAGCAGTCGGCACCTCGCTCGTCGTGATCTCGTTGAACTCCCTCGCGGCCTTGCTGGGCCATCTGGGACACGCGGCGATCCGTCTCGAGCTCGCCGGCGCCATCACCGCTGCCGCCGTCACGGGCGCGTGGTGCGGCGCCCTCCTCGCGCGGCGTGCGCCAGAGCTCCAGCTGCGGCGTGCCTTCGGGATCTTCATCCTGCTGGTCGCGCTCTGGATGCTCGCGAGGAGCCCCTGGGTGCACAGACTCGTGGGTGCATAGAGACGCCAGCGGGTGCACACGCTCGCCGAGAGAGACTCCGACGGGCCCCCAGGGGGCTACTGTCGGATCCGTTCCGTGTGGCGAGAGCGAAACGCCCACGCTCGCCTTGGTCGGCGGAACCAGTAGATCCCTCGCTTGTCGTGTGATGAGGGAATCGAACCTTCGTCAGCTCGAGGACTTTGATCGCGAGCCGGGCGGGCTACCAGACGCCCGGGACCAGACGGAAGCGCACCCGCGACGCGTACTCCGCGTAGCCGCGGAGCTCCGCACGGAGCGTGCGATCCTCCAGCGCCGTGCGGACCACCAGCCCCACCACCGTGAGTACGGCGGGCACGAAGGCCCAGGGCGTGTCGAGCAGCAGCGGGGTCGCCAGGAACCAGGCCGCAAAGCCGACGTAGCCCGGGTGACGCACGGTGGCGTAGGGACCTCTGTCGATCACACGATGACCGCGGTCCGTCTGGATACGCACCGTCTTCTCGAAGAACGGATTCACCGCCATGGACCACGTGATCAGGGCCCAGCCGGGCAGGAAGAGCACCAGGCCCAGGAGCCACGCGGCATCGGGTGGGATCGGTGCCCGTTCACGTGACTCGAGCCAGGCGACAACGAAGACCGCGATCATCACCGGTGCGATCAGCACGCTCCACACGATGTCCCAAGGCTTCGTCCCCTTGCCCAAGCGCATGCGCCGCCCGATCAGCTCCCGGTTCCAACGCAGCAGGCACACCAGGTTGACCACGACCCCGGCCCCAAGAAGGCCCAGGTAGATCCAGCCGAGCGTCCACCCCAGGCGGCGCGCGAGCACGAAGAGGAGTCCTGCCATGACCAGGGTCACGGTCCCGGCGGCCCAGGCGGCGGGAGAGGTTGGCATCGAGGCTCGCTGGCGGGGGTGTGAGTCGACCATGCCCGTCCCGCGGAGGATACCGCTTCACCGGTGCCCAGCCATCAGGGGCCCTCACTGCGAGGTGATGCTCTTCCCTTCACAACTGTCAATCGGTCGTTGGACGGGACTCTTCGAATCGCTCTTCGTGCGCGACGAGGAGATCGCAGAGCTCGAAGGTTTGTTTCGTCAGATCTACAATGACTCTCGGGCCAACCGCCTGAATAAGCAGCGTTCCTTCAAGAAAGTCACGCTACCGCACGTTGAGGCGGCCCTTCTCCGCGCGGATGCCACCGTCCCGGTGCACGAAGGTGGTGTAGCGGTAGCTCCCCGGCTCGGGGGCGCACGTCATCTCGGCACCACCGGCGAGCAGGTATTGGCCGGGTCGAGAGCGGGTCGCGCTATCATCGTCCGGCCGGCACTGGAGCGCAGCTTCGTCCCGGCGCGAGAACACGATCCGGGCGATGGTCTTCCCCTCGTTCTGGAAGACGACCTGGTTTCCCGTTTCGACGTTCGTGTTCGCGGCTGCGGCGACACCAACGAGGGTCGCGGCCTCGAGCGAGCCTCGCACGGAGGTCTCCGCAGCTCCGCTCTGGCAGATGGCCAAGGTGGCGAAGGCGGCGAGCCCGAAGATCGGGAGGCTGGTTCGCAGAAACGGGATGCTCTGGGTCATCGGATTCTCCAGCGGGCGTGCTCTGGAAAGGTGGCCGACTGCCGGATATCGAACAATCCCGAATTTCGGATATCATAGTTCCGTATGCGGAATGACGATCGAGTCCGCAACATATCGGCAATGCTGGTGTTTTCTACCGTCTTGCAGGCTGGAGGCTTCAGCGCTGCCGCCAAGAAGCTCGGGCTCTCCAAGGCCTCGGTGAGCCGTGAGGTCGCCGCCCTCGAGCGACGCCTAGGGGCGCAGCTCCTGCGGCGGACCACCCGCCGCATGAGCCTCACCGAGGTGGGCGAGATCTTCCTCGCGCGCTGCCAGCGCGTGGCGGAGGAGGCCGAGGCCGCCGAGCTCTCGGTGCACCGGCTGCAGGCCGAGCCGCGCGGCCAGATCCGCGTGGCGACCTCGATGTCGTTCGGCCACCTCCAGCTCGCCCCGCGGCTGCCGGACTTCCTCGAGCGCCATCCCAGCATGCGCGTCGACCTCGACCTCACGGACCGCAACATTGACCTGGTGCGCGAGAAGTTCGACCTCTCGGTGCGCGTCGGGCCGCCTCGCGGCCAGAGCCTGGTGCAGCGACGAATCTGCCCCGTGCACCTGCTGGTCTGCGCGTCGCAAGCGTACCTCGAGAAGGACGGCACCCCTCTCGAGCCCGAGGACCTGCTCCAGCACAGCTGCCTCGGCTACGGCCCGCCCCCCGAGGTGTGGAACTTCTCGAACGGCCGTCAGGTGCCTACACGCGGTCGTTTCAACGCCGACAACGGCGACGCCCTGCGCCAGGGCGCCCTCGCCGGCCACGGCATCGTGTACCTGCCCACCTTTCTCGTCGGCGGCGACGTGCGTGCCGGCCGCCTCGTTCCCATCCTGACGAAGCACGTCGACCTGGTGGCCGGCATCTACGCCGTCTATCCCGAGAGCCGCCATCTCTCGCCGAAGGTCCGTGCCTTCATCGACTGGCTGGCAGAGGCGCTGGGCCCGCAGCCGGAGTGGGATCGGGGGCTTGGCTTAGGCGAGGCTCCGATTTCCTAGGGACCCGGCGCCTCCGCGGTTTCGCCCATCGCGTCCGGGCAGATGCGGGTCCGGCGGAGGTCGGCAGCTGGTCGGCTCTAGCCTGGTCGACGTCTACCCGACGTCCCTCGGGGACCATGCCCAGCCTCGCTGCTTGAGGTAGGCGTCGGGCGCCACCGGATCCGTCGCGAGCAAGAGGCTCCGAAGCTCGAGCTGCGGCTCTCCCCAAGGGCCCCCGTCGCAGTCCTTCCGCCCGGGCGGCGTCGAGCAGCAACTCGCCTTCGTCGATGTTCGATCGGTCGACACCCTAGCGCCCGGAGGATCGACGCCACGCTCGGCTTGGCCCCCCTGGAGCGTCCGAAGCCACCAGAGGAACACAAGAAAGTTAAATAACTGCAGATAGTTAGGCGTTCTCTTTGGAGTTTTCATATTTGATAGTACAGATCTGTTTATTCTGTATCGTTTAAGTGTTACGCTGCCCCTGGGAGGAGCGAGATGCCTCGAAGCGGAAGCGCCCGAGGTCGGCAGGGACACCCGGGGTCGGACGGGCTTCGCCCGCACAAAAAGCGCCCCGGCCGGCCGCGAGGGCGACGTGCGGCAGCGCGCCGACGCAGCGAGGATCGCCTGCTCGAGGGTGCGCTCCGCGCCGTCGCCTGCCACGGGCTGGCGAAGATCGGCATGAGTGACGTGAGCGCGTACGCGGGAGTTTCCAGGGGAACTGCCTACCGTTACTTCCCCGACACCGATGCGGTGCTTCGAGCCCTCGGACAGCGCGAGGCCGAGCGCTTCGAGCATCAGGTCTGGGAGGCGCTCGAGAAGGCGCCGGAGGGCGAGGAGCGCCTCCGGGTCGCGCTCGACTACGTCGACCGGCTCGCTCGCGAGCACCCGCTGATCCAGCGGCTCCCGGAAACGGATCCGGGCTTTGTGCTCACCTCCCTGCGAGAGCGGTTCGCCGACATCCGCGACGCCTTTCAACGCCTCCTGGGGCCGCTGCTCGAGGACACGGACCTCGTGCGCAGCGGAGTGGTCGGGGCCGATCGCCTGGCGGGGTGGACCGCGCGCATGATGGTCTCGCTCTTCCTCTTCCCGGAGCCGGAGCCGGACCGGACAACCGACGACCTGCGGACCGTCTACCGGATCATGGCGGGCACCGCAGCCCGTCGCTCCACCAGCTCGAGCGCGTCCCCGATCGATCGTACGGAGGAGAGGCATCGTGACAGCTGAGAATCCGAATCTCGAGACGCGGGAGCTGGATCTGACCGATCCGGCGCTCGCCCGGCGCCCGCAGCCGCTCTATGCCCGGCTGCACGAGCGCTGCCCCGTGGCACGCGCGCCGCTCACGGATGGCCCGGTGATCTCTCGCTACGAGGACGTGCTCTGGGCGCTGCGCCATCCGGAGGTCTTCTCCTCCGAGATGAGCACGCATCTCGCCCTCGGGACCGAGCGCCCCATGATTCCGCAGCAGATCGATCCCCCGCGGCAGACGAGGTTTCGCAAGATCCTCGACCCGCAGTTCTCGCGGAAGCGCATGCTCGCTCTAGAGCCGGAGCTGCGGCGGCACGCGCGGGCGCTGATCGAGGCGTTCGCCGACGCGGGCCGGTGCGAGTTCAACCGCGCCTTCGCGATTCCCTACCCGTGCATCGCATTCCTGCGCCTTATGGGCCTGCCGCTCGAGGACCTGGGCCTCTTCCTCGAGCTGAAAGACGCGGTGATTCGGCCCCCCGGCGATCGAGGCGCGGCGGCGGCAGCTCGGGCGGAGGCCGGTGGGAGAATCTACGCCTACTTCGACCGCGCGCTGGACGAGCGAGCCGAGGCGGAGCCGGGAGAGGACGTCCTTTGGTACCTCCGCCGCGTCGAGATCGATGGCGCGCCGCTCACATCGGAGGAGAGGCTCGACATCTGCTTCCTCTTCCTCCTGGGCGGGCTGGACACCGTCACGGCGACCCTCGGCTGCAGCGTGCTCTACCGCGCCGAGAACCCGGAGCAGCGCCGGCGGATCACTCTCCGGCCCGAGCTGATCCCCGGCGCCGTCGACGAGCTCCTGCGCTGGGAGACGCCCGTCATGCTCGTGCCCCGACTCGTGAGGCAGGACGTCCGGCTCTCGGGCGTCGAGATCGCGGCGGGCCAGATCGCCTTGCTGCTCCTCGGCGCCGCAGACGCGGACGCCAGCGAATTCGCGGAGGCGGCGCGCGTGGACTTCGCCCGCGAGCGCAATCCCCACCTCGCCTTCGGAGGCGGGCCGCACCGGTGCCTCGGCTCCCACCTGGCGCGCCTGGAGCTCCGCGTAGCGCTCGAGGAGCTCCACCGCCGCATCCCCGACTACGCCCTCGAGCCGGGCCAGACGCCGCTCGTGAGCTTCGGGATCCGGGAGGTGAAGCACCTGCCTCTCGTCTGGGACCCAGCGCGGTGAAGATCTGCGTCGATCTCGACCGCTGCGTCGGCCACGGGCGCTGCTACGAGCTCGCTCCCGATCTCTTCGGCGAGGACGAACGGGGGCACTGCCGGATCCTGCGGGAGGGAGTCCCCACCGAGCTCTGGGATCTCGCGCGTCGCGCCGTCGCCAACTGCCCCGAGCGAGCGCTCGCCGTGATCGAGAGGCCGACCGGGGTGAGCCGGCGGAGTGAATCTTGAGGAAGCGGCAGCGCGCGCGCGTCATGGGGTCTACGGTGCTGTGTCTGATGCGGGCGTCCAGAGGTGATCGGCTGGTCTGGGGCGCCTAGACTGCGTCCATCTTGGAGGACGCATGGCTCAGCTTCACCCGAAAGATCGCTCCGCGCTCGACAGCTTTACGGAGGATCTGCGCAGACTCCACGGCGATTCGCTGGTGGCAGCGCTGCTGACCGGCGAGGCGGCGAGCGGAGGCTATCGGCCACGCAGGTCGCCTCTCTCGACGGTGGTGGTCCTCTCGGAGGTGACAGTGGACGTCCTGCGTCGCACCCGGCCGCGGCTGCGGGGCTGGCGGCGACGGCGCATCCCGACGCCTCTGCTGATGGACCCCGCCTACATCGAGAGTGCCATCGACGTCTTTCCCATCGAGTTCCTCGAGATCGCCGACCATCACCTGCTGCTGTCCGGGGACGGCAACCCCTTCGCCGATCTCACCGTGCACCTCCCCCACCTGCGGCTGGAGGTCGAGGAGCAGATCCGGGGCAAGATGCTGCACCTGTGGGAGGCGTACCTGGAGGCGGGCGGCTCGAAGCGCATGCTCCGGAGACTCCTGCTGGAGACGCCGCCGGGCTTCGAGATGATCCTGCGGGGGATGCTGCGCCTGCAGCAGGGCGAGGCGGAAGAAGGGCCGTCGCGTCCGGACGCGCCGAGCGAGCTGCTCGCCGACGTGGAGCGCCGGTTCGAGCTCGAGCTCCCCGTCTTCCGGCGGCTGGAGCGGGTGCGCGAGGGCGCCGAGAGGCTCCCGCGCCACGAGCTCGAGAGCGTGTTCGAGAGCTACCTCGCCGAGGTGCGTCGACTGGTCCGGGTCACCGACGCCCTGTGAGACGTGATCTCGAGCTGGCCGTCCTGTGCCTGGTGTGG
>JBDLIK010000201.1:0-6421 GCA_039714895.1 Myxococcota bacterium
GTCGGCCAACATACCTGCGCCGCCCGAGGGTCGCACGTGATCGAGCATCACCATCCTGCCGCCGTCTGCCAGGGCCTCGACCGCCTCCGTCAGCGAGCGAACCGGATCGTCGACCTCGCACCAAACGAACGTCTCGACGACGGCCTCGAAGCATGCGGCACGAAAGGGCAGCCGGTCCGCCTCCGCGGCCACCACCAGCTCGAGCCCTCTCGAGCGTGCCCGCCGCAGGATGGCGCTGGATCGATCGACGCCGACCACCGTCCAGCCGGCCGGGTGATGGGTTCGGTTTCGCCCGCTGCCCACGCCGAGCTCGAGGAGGCGCCCGGATTCGCGCGGAGCGTCGAAACCCTCCCACAGCTTTCTCCTCAGGGCGGCGAAGCCGGCTCGCTCCATGCCGGCGAGCAGGAGATCCGCAAGCCGGGCGTAGCCGTCGTGGCTCAACCCGGGCCGCGCCGGGTCGAGGGGGGATCTTCTCGGGTGCCCGAGTGGTACTTGAGATCGAGTCTCAACGCTACTTGATATCCATTCTCAACAAGCGTAGCTTCGCGTGTAACCGATAATGGTTATCGATTTCGGCCGCTCGTCGGCCGTTTCGGCTCTCTGGGGCAAGGCAATGGCTCTGTCACCGTCCTCCCCTGGCCGATCGCGCGACGTCGATTAGACTTCAAAGTAGTGGCGGGTGCGGTCGCTCACGACGCTTCGCCGCCCGTCAGACAGGATAGCTGGAGATGGCAGACCACCTGCTCGAGATAAGTGACCTCCACGTCTCCCTCGAGGGAGAGGGCACGGAGATCCTCCGCGGCGTCGACCTCACGATCGGCAGCGGCGAGATCCACGCCCTCATGGGCCCCAACGGTTCGGGCAAGAGCACCCTCGCCAAGGTCATCGCCGGCCACCCGGCCTACGAGGTGACTCAAGGGGAGATTCTCGTAAACGGCGTGAGCGTACTGGAGCTCAAGCCGGACGAGCGAAGCCGGGCCGGGATCTTCATGGCCTTCCAGTATCCGGCCGAGATCCCGGGGGTGACGATCGCCAACTTCCTGCGGGCGGCGCTCAACGCCCGCCGGGACGACGACGACGAGATCGATGTCTTCGCCTTCCATCAGCTTCTGCAGGAGAAGATGGCGCTGCTTCAGGTCGATCCCGATTTCTCCGCACGCTACGTGAACGACGGATTCAGCGGGGGAGAGAAGAAGCGAAACGAGATCCTGCAGATGGCCGTGCTGGAGCCCCAGCTAGCGGTCCTCGATGAGACGGACAGCGGCCTGGACATCGACGCGCTCAGGATAGTGTCGAAAGGCGTCAACACGCTGGCCGAAGCGGATGAGAAGCTCGGCGTGCTCCTGATCACGCACTACAAGCGGATTCTCCAGTACATCCACCCCGACCACGTGCACGTGCTGATCCGGGGCCGGATTCGCGAGAGCGGCGGTCCCGACCTGGCCGACCACCTCGAGGAGCACGGGTACGACTGGCTGAAGGAAGAGACCGAAGCGGTTCCCGCCGGAGGTGCGTAGGCCGCCGGATCGCACGTAGCGGAGAGAGAAGAGATGCCGCGCAACGAGACGATCACCGAGCTCGGGCTCGACGAGTACGGATACGACTTCGTCACCGAGGACAAGCCCGTCTTCAAGTCCCGGAAGGGCTTGGACGAAGAGATCGTGCGCCAGATCTCGGCCCACAAGGAGGAGCCGGCGTGGATGCTCCAGTTCCGGCTCAAGGCTCTGGAGATCTTCGAGTCGAAGCCGATGCCGGAGTGGGGCGGTGATCTGGATCGGCTCGACCTGGACGAGATCTACTTCTACGTCCGTCCCCAGGACCGCATGGAGCACTCGTGGGACGATGTGCCCGATGAGATCAAGGATACGTTCGAGAAGCTCGGGATCCCCGAGGCGGAGCGTAAGGTCCTGGCGGGCGTGGGCGCCCAATACGAGTCGGAGATGGTCTACCACTCGCTTCGGGAGGAGTGGGAGCAGCAGGGGGTGATCTTCGAGTCGATCGAGGACGGGCTCAAGAAGTATCCCGACCTGTTCAGGGAGTACTTCTCGACGGTCGTCCCGACGGCCGACAACAAGTTCGCGGCACTGAACTCGGCCGTCTGGTCCGGCGGCTCGTTCGTCTACATCCCCAAGGGCGTGAAGGTGGAGATCCCGCTTCAGGCCTACTTCCGCGTCAACTCCGAGCAGATGGGGCAGTTCGAGCGTACGCTGATCATCGCCGACGAGGGATCCGAGGCCCACTACATCGAGGGGTGCACGGCGCCGGTCTACACGACCGACTCCTTCCACTCGGGCGTGATCGAGATCATCGTCAAGCCGAACGCGCGCTTTCGGTACACGACGATCCAGAACTGGTCGAACAACATGTACAACCTCGTCACGCAGCGAGCGCTCGTCGAGGAGGGGGCGTACATGGAGTGGCTGGACGGGAACCTGGGCTCGAAGCTGACGATGAAGTACCCGTCCTGCTTCCTGGTCGGCGAGGGAGCGCACGGGCAGATCCTGTCGATCGCCTACGCGAGCGACGGCCAGCACCAGGACACGGGCGGGAAGGTGGTGCACGTCGCGCCCAACACGACCTCGCAGATCACGTCGAAGTCGATCTCCAAGGGTACGGGCCGCGCCTCGTACCGGGGTCTTCTCAAGGTCTACGAGGGCGCGAGGGCCGCGAAGTCGAATGTCGAGTGCGACGCGCTCCTGCTGAGCGAGACGTCGCGGACGGATACGTACCCGTACATCGAGATCGACGAGGAGTCGGCGTCGATCGGCCACGAGGCGACCGTGTCGAAGGTGGGCGATGAGCAGCTCTTCTATCTCACCAGCCGCGGCCTCTCCCAGGAGGAGGCGATGGCCATGGTCGTGCGCGGCTTCATCGAGCCGATCGCCAAGCAGCTCCCGCTCGAGTACGCGATCGAGCTCAACCGTCTGGTCGAGCTCGAGATGGAAGGAAGCGTCGGCTGAGCGGGACGAAACAGTTGGCCTTGTGACCTACATCATTGCGCAGCCCTGCATCGACACCAAGGACGCTTCGTGCGTCGACGTGTGCCCGGTCGACTGCATCTACGAAGGGGAGGACATGTACTACATCCACCCCGAGGAGTGCATCGACTGCGGTGCGTGCGTCCCGGAGTGTCCCGTCGAGGCAATCTTCCCCGATGACGAAGTCCCGGAAGAATGGGACGGATTCATTGCCAAGAACTACACGTACTTCGATATGGCCCCGCCTGCTTGACCGGGTGCGGGCCGCTAGGAGCGACTTTCAGATGCCATACGATCCGGTTGTAGTGCAGCCTATGCGGGACGAGCTAACCACCCTCGGGGTACGAGAGCTCAAGACGGCCGAGGAGGTGGACGAAATACTAGGCTCCGCCGAGGGGACCACGATGGTCGTGGTCAACTCGGTCTGTGGCTGCGCGGCTGGTAACGCCCGTCCCGCCGTCGCACTTGCACTCCGTCATTCCTCGCTACCTGACCGATCCGTCACTGTCTTCGCCGGTCAGGATGTCGAGGCAACGAGCAGGGCTCGCCGGTACCTGACCGGCTACAGACCCTCCTCGCCCTCGATCGGGCTCCTCAGCGAAGGAGAGATCGTCTTCATGCTGGAGCGCCGCCAGATCGAGGGACGGCCCGCCGAAGAGATCGCGCGAGACCTCACTTCCGCTTTCGACGAACACTGCGCTGTGGCGGCTTGACCCGGTTACCGTGGGGCCGACTGGTGGTGATCTGCAGGCAAGAAGATCACACGAAGCGCAATTCGTTCAACGGCACTGGTCGGTCCCATCCAAGGTGTGAGTATAGCCTCCACGAGGCTTCGAGTGTGTCGTAGGAAATGTACCCGCTACAGCTCTCATACGACGGGGTGGGCGAACGCGTAACGAGGCTCATTGCCTCAGGATTCCCCTGCGAAGCGCTGTTTACGGCAGTGTTTACAGCCGAGCGAATGCTCAGACGCACGCTGGTCCAGCTGGCTATCTCTGCGGGGTTCACAACGGACGATGCACTTCGGCTCGTCCGTGGGCTCGTCGGACTAGACGGCCTCCGAAGGGCGTGGAACCTGTATGACCCCAGGGGCCGATCTCTGAGCGAGGCGATCGGTTCCGGGAACTGGTCGATCCTGCGGGAGGCGGTGAGGACGAGAGACGAGATGACGTCGACCGATCGCTCGGTGAGCTACCGCAAGTGTAAGAGCAGGGCCGCGGAACTCATGCGTGCCCTCGCTGATGTCTCCGACCGCCTTATAAAGCTCTATGAGTACGACGGGTGGAGTGGCTATCGCAGACGATGGACGAGCGCGCTGCACACGGATCCCAAAGTGCCGAAGTGAACCGCCGCCGTTGGCCGTAATGGTCCCCATACGATGGCTCACGTTCCTCTTGGACCCCGCTGTACGCGCTCTCGGGTGTCGTTGCCGGCCGGCTCCGGGCGGATCCCGGTCTCGCTGCTGACGAGCATTACTGCGCCAACATCCTAGTCGGCCCTCCCGCCTCCATTGTTGCCCAAGGTGGTCTCCGGCGCTCCCGTCGCTTCTCTCTCCGGCTCTGGGCAGTGCTCGTGCACCGTCAGCAAGTCGGTGGAACGCTGCACCCGGGGCTCAAGCTCGCCAATCGGCTGGCCGCAACTGGCGCAGATTTGACGATCCGCTTCCACAATGCCCCCTCTCCTAATCTGCGTTTCTGAGCGCCACCGCCATCTTCACCACGGGCGGGGGTGGAGCCAGCCCAGCGAGCATGGCTAATGGCGTGGCCTTCACGTCGGAACGTCGTGCGCGAGCCTGACGCGTTCGACGGCGTGCTTGTCTTGGCATGACTCACCCGACTGCTGCAGCACCATGCGGCCTGCTACGAGACCTCGACGCTGAGCTGGGTACATTATCAGTGGCCGAGCGGACCCCACCTGCGAACTGAAGTATGAATGTAGTAGCGTTTCCAAACTATTTTATCCGTGGATCGCTGGTCAAGACCGATGCCAAAACCGCTGCCAACTCAGCATACGGGGGCGAAGCGCCCATGAAGGCCCGCGCGCCTTTGTTTATCGAAAGGAGGACCGCAGTTGAAAGAGTTTGCGAAATCGCGCCTTGCCACGGACGCCGGGGAACTCTGGGATCTGGCTACGCGCGCGGAATTCCTCGATGCCGTCCGCGACGGCTCTCTGCCCGAGGATGTGTTCAACCGCTGGCTCGTGCAGGACTACTTGTTCGTGAGAAGCTTTGCCGCCTTCGCGTCCCTGACAGTCGCCAAGACACCGAGGCCAGGGCAGAGCGTCTTGATCGCGGGCCTTTCGGCCCTCGACGAGGAACTCGACTGGTTCGAGGCGCACGCTCGAACAAGGTCCCTCGATCTGAATTGCGAGCTTCATCCGGCCTGCCAGCGCTACAGGGACTTTCTCATCGCCGCCGGCTACTCCGAGCCGTTCCAGGTTCTCCTGGCCATCTTCTACGGCGTCGAGGTGGCCTACGCCGTCGCCTGGGGGTCCCTTGAGGCACAGGGGCCGTACGCCGAGTTCATCAACCGGTGGACCCACGCGGACTTCCAAGCCTACGTGCGTACCCTCTTGAGCCTTGCGGACCAGTATCCGCACCCCCGGCAGCAGGCGAGGTTCAACGAAGTGATGCGCCATGAGCAGGATTTCTGGCGCATGGCCTGGGAAGGCTGAGTCGATAATGGCGGCAGAACCGCTCCACGTCACTCTATGGTGGCGGAACCGAGCACTGGCTGAAGGATGTTTGGCCCATCCGTTCGTCCGCGGGTTGGGAGACGGCAGCTTGGATCCCGAGGACTTCAAGCATTATGTGGCTCAGGACGCGTTCTTCTTGCGCGCCTACTTCAGTGCCTACGCCTTGGCCGCCGTTCGGGTGGTGGAGAGATCCGCGGTCGTGCGACGGCTCCACAGCCTCATGCGCGGCGTGCTGGATGAGCTGAAGCTCCACGAAGGCTACGCCAAGAGCATGGGAATCGATGTGGAGAACATCCGACCCCACCGGGCCGCCCGTGCTTACACGGATTTCTTGCTTCGGACCGCGTGGACGGCCGAAGTCGGCGAGATCATGGCGGCGATGACGCCCTGCATGCGGCTGTATGCGTACTTGGGCCAGGAGTTGGCGGTAGGGGATCACTCCCAGAATCCCTATCAGGAATGGATCGAGACCTACTCGAGCGAGGAGTTCGATGCGCTGGCGGCCGAACTCGAATCGCTACTTGACCTGCTGGCCCACAACACCCGCGGGGTATCCTTCGCGTACCGTTACGCCATTCGCTGCGAGCTGGACTTCTTCTCTGCCTCCCTTACCGAGGGGTCCTGACCACCGCCATTGCCGCGAACAGGAAGAACAAGAGCTTCGAGTCATTCGGACGTAGGGTCCGCCGGGTCCCAGAGCTCCGTGACCGGGTGATCCATTTCGGTGAGCCTCTCCAGATCGTACACCC
>JBDLIK010000202.1:0-6419 GCA_039714895.1 Myxococcota bacterium
CAGCGCTGGCTGGCCCACGCCCAGCACCACGCGGCGACTATCCACCAAGTGTTGCGATGGGCCGCGATGGAACGATGCGAGCCTCGGCCTGAGACGCTGTTCCCCAGGGGGCTTCCGCCCCCGGTTCAGCAGCGGAAACGCCGATGGCGTGACCCTGCCGGCGTGTCCAAACTCTGGCAGGGCTTCGCCATGGTGTTGAAAGCCGCATGCAGCGCGAAGATCCCCACCGCCACGCTCCTGGCCGAGGCTCGCGGGAGGTGGATCGCCCTCGACCCACAGCGCGACGCCTGAACGCCGCCTCCCGAGGTGGATCTGTACCGGTAAGTCTCCCAGAAAGCGACCCTCGACCTCCCTCGCCACCCCACAGAACGTGTCATTGGCGGCATCTCCGGCCTCTGGGACCCTGCTTGCGAGGAGGTGTCCATGAAGGACGACGAGGGGCGGCGGCGCGAACAGGCGCTTGCCCGCTACAAGGTGATCAGCGCCTACGTGGCGCTCGAGCCCCCACGAGGGAGCCGGGGGCCGCTGCGCGACAAGCTCGCAGCCAAGACCTGGTTCGATGCCGATGGTGAGCCCATGTCGCCCGCCGCCGAGACGATCCGCGTCTGGGTGCGCAGGTACCGCGAGGGCGGCCTCGAGGCGCTGATGGACAAGCCCAGGCACAAGCCCGGGGTCCGAGTTCTAACCCCTTACATCATCGAGCTCGCCTGCGAGCTCAAGCGCGACGTACCCGAGCGCTCCCTCGATCGGCTGATCCGAATCCTGGAGGAGACCCACCTGGTCCAACCCGGCCTGGTGCGTCGGAGCACGTTGCACCGGGTACTCCAGGCCGCGGGGCTGTCCGGACGCCCTGCCGCTATTCCAGATGACGAAGATCTCGATCGTTTCGAGGCCGATGCACCGAACGATCTCTGGCAGTCCGATCTGCTGAAGGGGCCCTGGTTGCCAGATCCGAACCGACCGGGCCACACCCGCCGGGCACACCTGTACGCATACCTCGACGATCACAGCCGCTTGCTGCTGCATGGTCGCTTCAGCTTCAAGGAGAAGTTGCCCGCGTTGGAGCTCGTGTTCCGGCGCTCGCTGCAGAAGTGGGGCAAATGCCGCCGCTGCTACTACGACAACGGCGCCGTGTATCGCTCCCGGCACATGGAGCAGATCGTCGCCGAGCTTGGCATCAACGGGATCGCGTTCACCAAGGCCTATCGGCCGATGGGGCATGGCAAGATAGAGACCTTCTGCTCATGATGCTTCTCCAACGGACGCGGTTTGCTCATCGAGCTGCGCCTGGATCCGGGCTACCGCGTCAGAATCGAGTTCGAACCAAGCTGCACAGCCTCTTCCGCCGCCCTCGGCGGGACTCAGGATCCCCAGCTTCACCCACTTGCGTACCGTGGGGGTGGAGACTGCGAACCGGTTCGCCACGCCGCGAGTCGAGTACAGGCCATCAGCGCGCCGATCGGGGAGCTTCTCGCCGGGAGGCGTTGCCATTGGGCGTCGTATGCCAAGGCGACCGCGCACCCTACGAACAGACGCTCGATCCCAAGGTCGACCGTGCGCTGTGGTGAGGCCAACTCCATTGAGCGCGACGGCGATCTGGTCGTCGTACTCGCCTTGCTCGACCAGCGTGCGAATCGTCTCCTCTGCTTCGGTGCGGGTGGCAGAGTGCCATCGTGGCCGATCCACCAGCAGCTCGGTGGTCGCGCCTCCCTCCCACAGGATCTGGATCCGAGTTTGACGTGATGGAACGTCGACCGGAGTGAGGACCACTTCGCGCACCAGGATCCGCAGTAGGTTCTTCCTTTGTTGCCAGGTCGTGCTCGGTGCGCGCCATACCCGCGGGAGATCTCTGGCGAGTTCCAGGATGCGTCGCCTGTCGGCGTCGTCGAGGACCAGCTTCTGCCGCTGCAGCGCATTGTCCCTCTGCTGCTCAACCTCGGCGAGTTCACGAAGCCTCACCTCCCAATCACTCTCGAGCGTGCGAGCGACCACGCGGTTGTCGGGATCTACGGCCTTGTACCGCCTCTCCGCAAGTCGCGCGTCGTACTGGGCACGCTCGAGACGGAGAGCCCACTGTCGCTCGACTTCCTCGCTTTGCCGGCTCACTTCAGCGCTGACGGCCAAGCAGAGGTCAAGCTCCTCCGGCTGCGCGGTTGCCAAGAACTGACGTTCGACTTCGGCATCGACCAGCGTGGCGGAGAGGGACCAACACAGCGACGTGTCGAGGCCGTGAAGAAGAGGGTTCTTGCAGAGGTACCGCGCCCCACTGCGCACGTACGTCGTCTGCATGCGGCCACCGCACTTGCCGCAAATGACGATCCCCTGCAGGAGGGCACACCCATCCAGAGCCGCTCGGTGCTCTCCTGGTGTCTTTCTCGTTGCCCGATTGGCTCGCATCTTCTCCTGATTGGCCAGGTATTCCTCCCAAGTGATGTATGCAGCGTGGTGGCCTGCCAGGAACACACGCCACTGGTCCTGCGGTAGAGGGATCACTCTCGTCCGAAACTGCCCATTGATCAAGCTGCGCCGCGTCTCTCGCCGTCCGTAGACGTACGCACCCGTGTAGATGGGGTTCTTCAGCATGTCGATGATGGAGCGGGGACGTGGGTTGACCCATGCCGCTTCGCTGTCGCCAAGATGGCGAGCTGGCACCTTGAGGCCTTGGCGGATGAACCAGGTCTGCACGCCATGTGCACTCCCTCCGATCCGGAACCGCTCGAAGATGAGGCGCACCGCGCGCTGAACCCGCTCATCGGGGTCAAACGCCAAGCGACGTGCTGCCTCGTCCCACACGTAGCCGGTCGGTGGCACAAGACGGAGCTCGCCACGCCGCGCTCGACTGAGCTTCGCGCCGTGCATGCGTAGCTTCATCCAATACTTTTCCGCCTCCGACATCTGACCCTTCAGACCGAGGAGCAGCCGGTCGTTGGGGTCCTGCGGGTCGTGAACGCCTTGATCGTCGATGATGAGGACGTCGGCTACACCGCAAAGGTCGAGCAGGTGGTGCCAGTCCGCTGACGAGCGAGCAAAGCGAGACACCTCCAAGGCCAGCAGGGCGCCAACTTGTCCGCGGCCGACCTCCTCTGCGAGCCGTCGAAACCCGGGACGCGACTCTGTTCCGGTGCCGCTCTGGCCCAGATCCTCGTCGACCACCTCGATCTGGTCCCTTGTCCAACCGAGGCTCAGCGCTCGTTCAGCCAGTGCGTACTGGCGTGTCGTTGACTCGGTGTGCTCGTGCACCTGCCGCAGCGTCGACTGCCGGAGGTATACGATCGCGCGGCGCGACAGGTGGGTGGAGCGGACCTTGCTCGCAATCATCTTGCTCCTCCCCCACTGCCTCGGCGACCAGGATCTGGTGGACCAGCGTCGCCCAGATCTCCACCAGACGTTCCGTCGTTTCGGTGTTTCTCAGGGGATCGTGGGATTCCTTCATCGACATCCACCAGATCACCCGGACAGGTTGGATCGTCAAGACCCGTCCTCTTGCTTTGCTGGAAGATCGAGCTGATGGCGCAGGCAAGATGCAGCAACACATCCGGGGATGCGCG
Organism: Myxococcota bacterium; assembly: GCA_039714895.1. GTDB lineage: Bacteria > Myxococcota_A > UBA9160 > UBA9160 > DASRUS01 > JBDLIK01. The sequence continues at coordinate 3,549 of JBDLIK010000202.1, forward strand.
CGAAGGTGTGGTTCTCGGCGAGGGATGAAGGCTGGTCCACTCCACTGGAAGCCGAAGGAGACCCCCAGCTGGATGATCGACATCGACGTACGCCCGGCCGTCCTGGGTCCGCACGTGGTGTGCGACGACGAGGTCGAGCCCCTTCAGAGGATGGATGGGCATCGTCACACGGACGTGTTCAACCGCCTCCATTCCGGTCGCATCATGGGTGGAACGTCGAAGTGTTCAACGCGAACCTCCAGAAAGAGCTCTTCGAAACTGTCAAGTTCCAGACGCTCGCTGAGATGCAGCGCCGCCTCGCCGCCCACCTCCACTGGTACAACCATCGTCGAACCAGCCACGCGCTCGGCGGGCTCCTCGTGCCCGCTGATCGCTACTACGGCCGCGTGGAGGAGGTGCTCGCCCGAATCGAGGCCGGCGTCGCCGATGAGACTGACCCGCTCGGGCTCACCAGCCGGGTGCTCGAGCTGTTCAAGGTGATCAGCGTGGGCGGCCGCACCGAGGTGTGGCTGATGGGGCATCGGCTCCTGCCGCCCGGGTAGAGGGGCCGGACCGATGGGCGGCGGGCTCTTGCCGCCCAAAGGTGGCTGGTGGGGCACCGGATCTTGCCCCCCGGGTGGTGGGGGCCGGGACCGGATAGGCGGCAGTTACCAACACCCACCCTCCAACCCCGGTGGTCCCCCTGCCTGCTCTATCTTCGGACGGCACCGACGTCCCGATCTCGTTCGCCGCCGCCGTCGTCCTCATGGGTCTTCACGTCCTCCGCGACACCGGCCTCGCCCTTCCCACCGCGTCTGACGCGATCGCCGCCCTCGGGGGCTCCCGAGCCGCGGCCTACGCCACCTGTCGTCGTCTGCAGGAACTCCTCCCGACACTGGTGCGCCAACCGGGCCGCCCCACAAAGCCCGAGCCCGAGCCGGCCTCTCCGACCGAGCTGGCCGAGCTCCAGGGCGCCGTCCTCGACTACCTGCTCCGGCACCCAGGAGCTGCCAGCCAGGGCGAACATCGCCGTCGGTACACCCATGGCTTCCGAATCCACATCCTCGAGCTCGCCAACAAGCACACCGCGATCCCCCTCGCAGACTTCGCACACGCGGTGCGGGTGCCGCTGGGCACGCTACGGGACTGGCTCGCAGGAGGAAGCGCCGCCGTCGGGCGCGAACTGGACAAGCCGAACGCCGCCGAGCACCACGAGCGGCTCACCCACTCGCGCCTCGTCGACGTGCTCAACGCCCACCAGACCTGGGCCGGCACCTTCCTCGACTTCTGCAAACACGTCCAGCAACACCTCCGCATCCCCTTCAGCAGGGCCCTGATCGGTGACGTCCTGGAGGCGGAGGGAGTCCGCAAGCGCCGACGTCGGCCGGGTCGCCGGGATGCGGACGCCGAGGCCTTGCGAGGGAAGTTCCAGACCTTCATCACCAACGGCCAGGCGGTGGCCGACGGGTCGGTGGTGGCGGTCCAGGTCGGCGACGAGATCTTCTCCTTCAACATCGAGCTGGTCGTCGACGCCCACACCGCAGCGTGGACCGGGCTGGCCATCACCCCCACCGAGGACGCTGACGCCCTGCTCAGCGCACTCGACGACGCCCATCACACCACAGGGAGCCACCCCGAGGCCCTGCTCGTCGACAACAAGCCCTCCAACCACACCCCAGAGGTTCGCGAAACCCTCGAACAAAACGGCACCATCCCCATTCGCGCAACTTCCCGCAGGGCCGAGAACAAGGCCCACTGCGAGGGCGCATTCGGTCTGTTCAAGGACCGATGCCCCGACCTCGTCCTCGATCCCACCGACCCTGCCTCCCTCGCGCAGCAGCTCCTCGAGCACGTCGTCGTGACCTTCGCACGCGCGCTGAACCATCGACCGCGCCGAGCTCCGGACAAGCGATCTCGCGTAGAGCAGTTCGAGCAGGACACCCCCACCGACGAGGAACGAGCTGCGGCCCGCGAGGCCCTGAAGGCACGCGCCAAGCAGCAGGAGCGCGCACACCAGCGCGCCGCCCGAGCTCTCGATCCGGTCCTCCGACAGCACCTCGACGACGCCTTCGCGGAGCTCGGCCTCGACGATCCCGACGCCAGGTTCCGCGTCGCGATCGGCCGCTACCACGCCGATGCGGTGGCTGCGGGCCTTGCCATCTTCCGCACCAAGCAGGCACGCGGCACCCTGCCCGATGGCGTGGATGCTCGCTACCTCCTCGGCATCGTCCGAAACACCGCCCACACCGACGAAGGCTACGCCATCGCCGACGCCATCTGGAAAGAGCGACTCGCCATCCGCGACCGCGCGCTCGACCACCTCGACCTCGACAAAGAGCAGCTCGAGCTCGACGCAGACGACCTGCAGCAGCTACTCGTCGCACTCGTAGACCACGCCATGGCCGCCGAGCGCCGCATCGACCGAGCCTTCTGGCTCCGTGCCGCTGCGGATCTCCTCCTCGAAGAGCCACTCCACGACCGCACCCCGCTCTTCCGCCTCGCCGCTCGACGCATCCACACGACGCTCGCTGTGCCCCATCGAAAACGCCTCGACGCCACCAGGCGCCTCGCCGCCATGGCTCTCTCCATCGCCCCCGCGTCCTGACCTGCCCCCACAGCCACCGCGCCAGGCGGCAGCCCGCCACCGCTGATCTCACACCAGCCAGATCTCCGCCCTCACCCCCACACGCTCCGCACGCACGGCGTCAGGACACCATCGGTTGTCTACCACCAGACGCGTCTGGCATCGCACCTACCTACGTGTCTGGGCTTTTCTGCCGGTAGGTGGTTGACCTCCGCAGGTACGACGTCGAGCACGGCGCGCTGTAGCGTACGATCGCCGAGGGAGGGGACGACGAGACGTCGGGTGCCGCCGCGCCGCTTGGGCACCGA
>JBDLIK010000203.1:0-6404 GCA_039714895.1 Myxococcota bacterium
GCGACCCGGAGGAGAGCGCCCTGATCTCGAGGACTTCGTCCAGCAAGGATTCATCGATCTGTACGACTCGGTCGCGGAATCGAGCGGGCATGGACAGGACGTTGTTGTCGATGTCGGGCACCACGAGGCGTACACGCGTCCCCTCGGAACGCTTCGATCCGCGGCACGTCACTTGGAGGGCTATCCGGCGTGGCTCGTCGGAGTTCGATGTCCTCTTGATGTCATCATGGAACGACGCGACGCCAAAGAAGGCAGCACCTACCTCGGTACATCAGCACGTGGAGAGATCCCTGAACCTGTGCGCAGGTGGCAGATCGAGGCGCACCGCCCGGGTATCTACGACTTCGAGGTGGACGCCTCGGTGCTGTCTCCATCTGAGTGCGGGAACGCGATTCTCGAGTTCATCCATGACAACCAACCATCGGCGTTGCAGCGCATTGCCCTCGAGTGAGGCACCGCGGCCGCCGAGGTGAAGCCGCCACAGGCTTCCGGACGAGATGGGCCATTCCGGATGCTCGTCTCGCTCTCGATGTCGTATTGTCGATCCATGGATCGGAATCTGAAGTCCACTGACTGGATTGGGCGTCGCGTCGAGGTCATTGTGGATCGGCCCCTGGGCTCCAGTCACCCTGAGGACCTCTCGATGGTGTATGAGGTGAACCACGGCTTCGTCCCCGGAACGATGGCCCCTGATGGCGAACCACTCGACGTGCTAATCATTGACGCCGAAGCTCCACTGGATGCATGTGAGGCCGAGGTCATTGCAATCATCCGGCGGCGCGACGACGTTGCGGACAAGCTCGTCGTCCGGATTGGCGATAGGACCTGGAGTCCAACGGAGATCGAGAGAAAAACGAGTCAATCAACCGGTCGGCGATCACGTCAAAATGCGCCAGTGCACACCGGCATCCACGGGCGCGCGGAGTCTGCGGCTAGAGGTTTACGATTCTGACCATCGGTTGTGTTGGCGGCGGTTCAGCGGATCGAAGGCCGAGCCACCATTCGCCGTGTGGCATGCTGCTCGAACGCACGGAGAGCGCTAGCGAATCCACATCGATTGGAACCTCACGGAATTCGACCGACACATCCGCTGCCGTCGCTGCGACAACGGCGTAGGCGGCGTGGTTCATTACCGGTACTTCACCTGCAAAGCCGTAGCTCGCGAACGGCATGCCGACGCTACCGGGGTTGATCATCGTCTGATCGCCGACGGGACGAACGAGCGGGACATGCGTATGGCCTCCTGCCAGGAGCCGATGCGACGAGCCATGCATCGCCTCTGTGACCTCATCAAGCGGTGTTTCGTCCGTGATCACGTCGGTCGACGACCGAGGCGAACCGTGGAAGCAGAGCACGCGCCCAGCATCGCCGAGGTCAATCTCGAGTGTGCTTGGCAATCCGAAAAGGAACTCAAGGTGACCCGAATCGAGTTGATCGGCACACCACGCACTCACAGCAACGATCCGCTGAGCCGTCTCCGGAGCGCCCACCGGGGCAGGATCCCGCCACCACTCGGGCACATCGAGCATGGCTTCGTCCGTGTTGCCGACAACGACCGGGCACTCAAGTTCGCGAATGATGTCGATCACCGAACCCGGTTCGGGTCCGTTTGCAGCGAGATCACCGAGACATACGACTGAGTCAACGTCGAGTGTTGCGATGTCTTCGAGCACGGAGCGAAGCGCAGTCGCATTCCCGTGGATGTCCGCGATCAGTGCAACTCGCATCCATACATGATGGCACCCCTGGGCCGAGCAGCAACCGACCGCAGCACGACCGCATGCGCTGACGCGACCAATAGCGCGGTCGTATGCGAAGATGACTTCTCATGCAGCGAGCAACCCTTGGGCGGCATCGATGGTCGAACTGAGACCGGCAACAGAGCAAAACGTTCGCGAGTTTGCCGCATGGCACTACGACCCTCCGTACGACGTCTACGACATCGACATGACCCCTGACGACGCTGTCGCCTATTTCCTGGAGCCGGGAATCAATTGCCATTCGCTGTTCGACGGGAACACCATGGCCGGGTACTGCACGTTCGGTCACGATGCCCAGGTCCCGGGTGGCAACTACGACACGGAAGGGATCGACATCGGCCTCGGAGTCAAGCCAGAGCTGACTGGAGCTGGGAAGGGGAACCGGTTCGTCGAAGCGGTCGTGGCCCACGCTCTTGTGACGTTCGATCCAGCGCAGTTGAGAGTGACCATCGCTGCTGGCAACACTCGGGCCCTGCGCGTGTGGTCAGATGCCGGATTCTCCGAGACCTCCCGGTTCGCCACCTCCCGCGACATCATGGGATCGCGTGAGTTCGCCATACTGACCTTCACTCCGACAGACCACCCATAGCCCGGCACCTAGGTCGCGGAGGTGAGCCATACTCGCCGACATGAGCGACGATCAGAAGACAGAGTTGATTGGGGAATCTAGCCCTGACCCAATCATCGTTGTCGAGTACAACAGCAGCTGGCCGAGAGAATACGCTGACTGGCACAGTCGACTCCTACGGGTGGTTCCATCGGCCGTTCGTATCGATCACATCGGCTCCACTGCTGTTCAGGGCCTTCCGGCCAAGCCGACGATCGATGTCCAGATCAGCGTCCCAGACATCGAGGACGAATCGACATTCGTGCCTGGCATCGAGTCAACCGGCGTTCACCTGCGGGCGAGAGAACCCGAACATCGCTACTTCCGTCCGCCGGCCGGCGAGCCGCGCGTCGTTCACATCCATGTCTGCAACAGCGGAAGCGCTTGGGAGAACGACCACCTGCTGTTTCGGGACTACCTGCGGACACATCCGAAGGCCCGTGACGCCTATGCAGCGCTCAAACTGGAACTCGCCAACCAGCACAGGCACGACCGGATCGCCTACACCGGGGCGAAGTCGGACTTCATCGCGAGGACGCTCGACGCGGCACGCAGCGCGTAGCAGCGCACCTATCCAGGCTCGGTATCGCCGGCTTTAGGCTTGCGCAAGGACTCCTGGTCCACGCTGTCAAGCCACACTTGGGCTGACCCATCGAACGGTGGTTCGCGGTTCTCGAGGCTGCCGATCGCTGACTCGGTTGCGGTGAGAGCAGCCGCAATGAGGTCGGTCGGATACCCGTATCGGACCTGGTGCAAAACGAACTCGTCCTCATCGAGGACATGAATCGAGCCGTCGGGTCTGAGCGCAACATCGAGGTCGAGATCGATCTGATGTATTCGGTCTCCATCCCACGCTGGTGGAGTACCGATATTCACATAGATGAGATGCCACGGGTGGGATAGATAGAACTCTGCCATCCACCATTGACCTCCCGAAGGTACAAGTCCGATGAACCCCGTCTTGAACCTGCTAGCTGGTTCCTCACCTCGTCTCGCCATCGTTCCCGACGGGAAGAACAGCGCGGCCGGCTTGCCGAGCAGCTCCGCCACCCGCGCCTCGAGGCGGTTCACGCTCGGATCTTCGCCGTACACGTCGTCGCCGACCTCGGCCTCCGCCATCACCTCCCGCATGGCGGCCGTGGGCCGGGTCACCGTGTCGCTGCGGAGGTCGATGCGACGCATGCACCGAGGCTAGCGGGGCCGGCGCTCCGTTCCCGCGGGCACCGGGGGTGCCTGCCGGCGGGCACCCGAAGTGCCGGAATTCGCACAGGAGACGCCGTTTCTCCGCATTCTGCCCTTGACGGGCAGGGCCGGACCTTGGACATTCGTCGCCCCCGAGCCGACGCGTGGGCGTCGGAAGCAACGAGCTCCGAGTCACTCGTTCGGACGGGTAGCGTGGCTCGGTACTGGAGGGTAGGAGTTCAAATGGCAGCGAAGAAGAAGGCGGCGAAGGGCGGCGATCTCATCATCTCGAAGTCGCGGACCAAGGCCGCCACCCGCAAGTGCAACGTGGGCGGCGAGTTCTACACCGCGCTCGACTCGGCCGTGCGCCAGCTGATCGCCGACGCCGAGAAGCGTGCGATCGGCAACAAGCGCAAGACGCTGAAGGCCGTCGATCTCTAGAAGAGCCGCCGCGAAGCGGCGTGCGATGGAACAGACGTGGCCGATAGGCCCAAGCCAAAGGCGCTTGGCCTATCGGCCTGTCTCTTTCGTCATGATGTTCGAGCCCACCATGAACAGCCGCTCGAGCGTCGCGCGGCGGAGCACCTCGGTCGGCTCCACGCCGTTCTTCTGCGCGAGGTAGGCGAGGCCGCGACTCGCCGTTCCTTCCGCCTTCGCGATCGCCTGCGGGAGCGACTCGACGTCACCGAGCGGCAGCCCGTCGGCGACGGCGAGGCGGTTCGCCAGCGCGAGGAATGCGAAGAGGAGCGGGCGTCGCTCCTCCTCGCGCAGCGCCGCGATGCTTCGAAAGAGCAGCTCCCCGCCTTCCCCCGCCACCGGCAGCGAAGGCATCCACACCGGGAGGGGCCACTCACCGACCTCGATCGCGTGAGGCTCGCTCGGGAGCTCGGCGAGCCGTTCGGGCGAGAGCCACGCATAGATCCGCTTGGCATCCTCGAGCTGTGGGAAGCCGAGATCCTGGAGCCGACCGTTGCGCCAGCGCAGGGCCCACTCCTCGAGCTCGTGCTCGAGGTCGGCGGAGACCGCCTGGAGGAGACGGTGGTAGAACCAGTAGTCGTGCTGGAACAGCACCCGGAGGAGCGTGAGCACGTCCTCGAGGTCGTCCCCCGCCTTGCTCGGCACGACGTGGAACTGGCCGTCGAGCGTGAGCGCGCCGCTCGGCAGGTCCACGTCCTCGTTGCGGCCCGACATGATCACCGAGACGCGCGACCGGAGCTCGAGGGCCAGCAGCTCGAAGTCGAGCGCGTGCGCCGCACGGAGCAGGGTCTCCTCGCCGGCGTCACGCAGCGCATCGAGCCAGGCGCCGATGCGCCCGCGGTCGGGCACGAGAGCACTCCATGCGTCGAGGTCGATCGCGGTCGTGATCTGCTCGGCGCTCGCGTGCTCGAGCAGCCAACCGGCGTCGGAGAGCCCCACTGCCTTCACCACGAAGCAGAGCTCCGCCGGCGGCATGCGAGGGATCACTTCCTCGGGGTGGCTCACCAGGCCCAGCAGCCCGGCCCGGAGCGAGATCGGGCTCTCGCAGACGAGCGCGACCTGCGCCTCCGGCTCGAGGCGCTCGAGCGCCTTCCGCGCCGCCGTTCGATCGGAGCCTGCGAGAGCGAGGATGCGGCGCGCCGCGCGCGCCGGGGCCGACGGGTCCGGCATCGGCGGGAGGGTACGCGACACGACCGCGGCGCGCCTCGGGCATTGGATTCGTCCCTGCCGCCCACCGGGGGCCCGCCAGGTTCCGCCGCCGCCCCGCCCCGCCCCGCGAGCATGGTACGTTCCGCGCCCTCCATGCTCTGGCGTGTCTGGGCCTTCGTGGCGAGTGCTCCGCTCGGGTGGCTGGGAGTCCTGACCTGGCCCCGCCCGATCGACGTGACGATGCTCGCGGCGGGCATCATCGCGGCCGGCGCGCTGGGCGTGGGGTTGGCGTCGTTGGCAGGCCGGCTCGGGGACCATTCGCCCGATCGCGCGGCGCACGTCGCCCGCGGCGCGAGCGCCGGTCTCGTCGCGGCGCCGTTGGCGGTCGCGGCGGCGGTGAAGCTCGGGCCGCCCGCCTGGGTCTGGCTCGCCGTCGCCGTAGCGCTGCTGATCGCGTCGCTCTGGCAGGCGAGCCGGACGCAGGGCCCCGGTCCGCGCCCTGCCGCGAGCGCGCTCGGAGCGGCTCTGGCCCTGCTCGCGGGTGCGGCGGTAGCGGTGCTCATCGCGATCGTGCACGGGCTCCTGCCCACCGCGCCCACGGACGACGCGAGCATCCGCGACGCCAGCTGGGACATCGACAGTCGCGTGCCCCTCCAGGCCCTCCCGGCCTGCGAGCCGCGCGTGGCGGATCACGGGGTGCTGACCGAGCGCGGCGCCGCGCCACGCCTCGCCCCCGATGGGGAGACGCTCTGGTTCGAGGCGAGGAGCGAGGACGGTCGCTTTCAGGTGTATCGCAAGCGCCCGGGCGAGCCGCCGGACTGCTGGACCTGCGACGAGCCCGGCAACAACCGTCGGCCCGCGCCGCATCCCTTCGGCAGCAGCGTGCTCTTCGACAGCGATCGTTTCGCGACTTGGTCGCGCCCGAACGACACCGAGGTCATGGTCAGTCGCGTGCGCGGCGACGACAAGCGGCGCCATCCGGCGCGCCGGCTCACCCGGCGGCCCGGCCCGGACGACCACGCCTTCTACGACCCGAGCGGCACCGGCTTCGTGTGGAGCAGCGGTGAGAGCGGACGCTACGAGGTGCTGCGGGCGGCGGTGCAGAGCGGCCACGGCGGACTCGTCCTCTCACCGCCCGTTCGGCTCGCGAGCGCCGGAGTGTCCTGGCTGGTGCCGCTGGCCTGGGCGCGCGATGCGCGGACGTTCGTCGTCGCTCGAGGTCATCCGCT
>JBDLIK010000204.1:0-6385 GCA_039714895.1 Myxococcota bacterium
GGGTGTACGCGGCGCCGGGGCTCCCCCGTCCTGTGGATCTCTCGATGCGCTCGAAGACGGCGGCACTCTACGGTCTGCCGACGATCGTCGACTACGAGCATCTCGCCTCGCGACGCTTCGCCGACCTCTACGTGTGGATGACGTCCGGGCGCCGGGCGAAGTCTGCGCTGTCGTGGATCCGGTCGACCCACCGAGTCCCTCGCGAGCGCCGGATCTTCGACCTGCTGGCTACGCGCTGGGTCGTGACGGGACCGACCGGCGCCGACCTCCCGCTTGCTCTCACGCCACGCTGGTCGGACGGCCACTACCAGGTCCTCGAGAACGAGCAGGCGCTCCCGCGGGCGTTCTTCGTGCCCGAGGCCGCCGTCGTCGCGGATCCCGAGGCGCGGCTGCGCACGCTGACCTCGCTCGAGCACGACGCGCGCCAGCTGGCCCTGCTCGAGAGCCTCCCCGCCGACGGCTTCCTCGGCCGGCCGGGCGGCCGCGGGCAGGCGACGATCGCAAGCTCACGCAGCGAGGAGCTGGTCGTGCAGGTGGAGGCAACCGAGGAGGGATTCCTGTTCGTGTCCGACCAACACTATCCGGGCTGGGTCGCAACGGTGAACGGGGAGCCAGCGCCGATCGTGCGCGCGAACCACGCTTTCCGCCTGGTCCGGGTACCCGCCGGCCCCTCCACCGTCGCATTCCAATACCGGCCGTGGAGCGTGAGGGCTGGAGCCGTGATTTCGCTCGCAACCCTCGCCGGCCTGGTCGCCTGGGGCGCACATCGTCGCCGGAGTCGGGTATCCTAGAGGGTCGCGTCTGCGTCGATGGCGTACGCCGGCCTGGAGTGAAGATGAGCGAGCGCAGACCGGACGTCTCGGTGATCATCCCCGCCTTCGACGAAGCGCTGCGCGTCGGGGACACGTTGCGCGCCTTCGCGGGCTTCCTGGCAGCGCTCCCGGGCTCCTCGGAGTTGATCGTGGTAGACGACGGGAGCACGGACCCGACGGCGGAGGTGGTGCGGGAGCTGGCCCCGCAGCTTCCCGTCGCCGTGCGCCTGCTCCGCTACCCATCGAATCGCGGAAAGGGGTACGCACTCCGCGTGGGCTTCGCCCATGCGCGCGGCGAGCGGCTCCTCTTCAGCGACGCTGACCTCTCCACCCCCGTCGAGGAGGCGACGCGTCTGCTCGAAGCGCTCGAGGGGGCGGATCTGGCCATCAGCTCGCGCAAGAGCACGGGGTCCGAGATCGTGCGACGTCAGCCCCGCCTCCGGGAGTGGCTGGGCCGCGGCTTCACGCTGCTGGTTCGACTGCTGCTTGCCGATGTCTCGGACGCCACCTGCGGATTGAAGGCGTTTCGCGGCTCGGTGGGCCGCGACCTCTTCTCCCGGCTGCGCGTGGATGGCTGGTCCTTCGACGCCGAGCTTCTCTACCTGGCAGAGCGTCGCGGCTGCCGCATTGCCGAGATCCCCGTTCGCTGGCGCCACGAGACGGGCACCAAGGTCGATCTCCGCCGTGACGTGTTGACGAGCCTCGCAGGGATCGTGCGCATCCGCTGGTACGGCGCCCGGGGCGTCTACGAGAGCCCGGCCGAACTCCGCGAGAGCGTCGAGAGCTGGGACGGAGTGGAATCCCGTGCCGCCGCCGCGTTGAGGCCCACCGGGTCCAGATGAGCGCCGACGACGAGGTCGCCAGCCAGAAGGCCTTCTACGACTCGCGCTCGCATGCACACCTCCACGCCCGCGAGGGCGACGCGTACGCCGGCAAGCTCGCGGGCGAGCTGGCGCAGCGCGCAGGGATCGGACCCGAGCATCGAGTGCTCGAGGTGGGCGCCGGATTCGGCCGCTTCACGTTTCCCCTGCTGGAACGCTGCGCCTCGGTCATCGCCCTCGACCTCTCCGAGCGTGTGCTCGGAGATCTGCGCCGCGAGCGCGACGCGCGCGGCATCTCCGAGGAGCGCTGTCCGACCCTCTGCGCCGATCTCAGCGGCGGCCTCCGGGATCACGACCTGGGCTCCGTCGACTTCGTCGTCGGCTTCTTCATCCTCCACCACCTGCCGGACGTCGCTGCGGCGCTGGCGGCGCTCAAGCCGGTGTTGGGGCAGCGCGGCCGCATGGCGTTCCTCGAACCCAACCGGCGCAACCCACTCTACCTGGCCCAGGTCCTCTGCTGTCGGGACATGAACTGGCGCGAGGAGAAGGGGATGTTCCGCTTGAGCGCGCGCAGCATCGAGCGGGACTACCGCGCGGCGGGCCTCGCCCCGATGCCACCGGAGCGCTTCGGGTTGTTCCCTCCTCAGGTGTTCAACCGCTTCGCCGCCGCGCGCTCGCTCGAGCGCAGCCTGGAGCGCGCGCGCTGGCTGGAACCCGTCCTCCCGTTCCTGGTCCTTCGCGCCCACCTGGTCGACGCGTGAACGACGCCGAGTTCGAGCTGCTCGACCGCATCGAGGACGGTCATTGGTGGTTCGTCGGCAAGCGATCAATCTTGCGCGCGATCCTCTCGCGCGAAGCGCCACCGCGCCGTCTCCTCGACCTGGGCTGTGGAACCGGGGGGGTCCTTCGCGACTGGTCCGAGGAGTGCAGCTGCTACGGGACGGACGCCTCCCCGGCCGGACTCCGCGTCTGCGCGCGCAAGGGGATGCGCAATCTGGTGCGCAGCGACCTGCGCGCGGCGCCCTTCGCACCGCACTCCTTCGACGCGGTGCTCGCTCTCGACGTGATCGAGCACCTGGACGAGGACGTAGCATTCCTGCGTTCGGCCCGCCGGCTCTGCCAGCCGGGAGGTCGCATCGTCGTGGCGGTGCCGGCCTTCCAGGCGCTGTGGAGCGCTCACGACGAGACATTCCAGCACCGGCGTCGCTACACCTCGCGACAGCTCGAGGCGGTCCTGTCCCAGGCGGGTTTCGAGCCCGAGCGGACGACCTACGCCCACTGTCTGGTATTCCCGATTGCCGCGGCCTGGCGGATCCTGAGCTCGCGGACGTCGCTGCGCCGCTTCGCGCCCCGGCACGACTTCTGGCCGATTCCCCGCCTACTGAACGACGCCCTCGTACGCGTCTACCGCCTCGAAGCCTGGCTGCTCGGGCGGCTCCGCCTTCCCTTCGGGGTCTCGGCGGTCTGCGTGGCTCGGGCGCCCGCGCAACTCGAGGAGCCGATGTAGGAATGCGAGGACCCCTCCTCTTGGTCCTGGCCTTCCTCGTCGCCCCCGGATGCGAGCCGCGTCAGGCGCTCCCGGATTCGCCACGTCTGGTGGTGCTGTATGCCACGTGCTCGCTGAACAAGGACTTCCTTTCGCCCTACGATGCAGAGGTCGCTTTCACCCCGGCCTTCGAGCGCTTCGGCTCGCAGGCGCGGGTGTTTCGCCGGCACCAGACCGAGTCGGGACAGTCCGGCACCGCGTTCGCGTCGCTCTTCTCCGGCAGCCAGGCGGCGGTGCACGGCGTATTCCACCATCCGGCCCGGCTTCGACCCGAGCTCGATCTCGTCACCGAGGTATTCGCGGAAGCGGGCTATGAGGTGCACACCTGGCTCGCGCACCCGATGGCGTCCGCGAAGCTCGGCTACGCTCAGGGTGTGCCCCAGGAGGGCGTGCATGGCGGGCGTCTCGACGGCGCAGACGAAGGCCTGCTCGCGCTCCTCGATGGCGTGAAGCACGACCCCGGCGCCCGGGTGCTCCTGGTAACGAACTTCACCCTGACCCACGGACCGTATCGCGGCGCCCGGCTGGAGCGTCTCTGCGTGGAGCATCCCTCGCGTTGTGACGTCGTGGGCGACGCCGGCTTCGAGCGACTGCGTTCTCTCTATGCTCGCCATCACATCGCCCTCTCTTTCGACTTCGAGGCGACCGTGGAGAGACTCGGCCTGAGCGAATCGGAGGTGGACCGGCTGCGCGCGGTCACGAGGGTGCTCTTCGAGGCGAGTGTCGTCGAGCTCGACGAGGAGTTCGGCGAGCTGGTCGAGGCCATCGACTCGCGTGGGCTTGCGGACGAGAGCGTCATCGTCTTCACCTCCGACCACGGCGAGATCCACTTTCGCGACAATGCGGACTTCCACTGGACCCACGGCTTCCAGCTCGCGCCCGAGGTCCTGAACGTCGCCCTGATGATCCGTGCGCCCGGGCTCCGCCCGGGATCCCACGAGCCGGTCACGCGGTCCGTGGACGTCCTGCCTACCCTGGCCGGGCTCACCCGTCTTCCCTCCGCGGGATCGACGGCAAGGGGGGTCGACCTGTCCGCCGCGCTCTCGGGAGCCGAGCCCGCACCCGAGCTCCTTGCTTTCAGCCACACCGCCATGTTCCCGGCGCCCTGGTGGCGCCAATGGGGCGATCGCCCGGTCGTGCGCCGGCTCTACCCGGAGTGGAACGCTCGTTGGATGGGGGTCGGACTGCGAAGCGGTGACTTCTTCCATGAGCTGCGCCACCTTCGGGACGGAGTTTGGTCGCGAGGTGTCTACGACCTCGCAGGGGATCCGGGCAAGCGGGTGAACCTCTTCGACCCGGACGACCCGAGGCATGCCGAGATGGGAACCCACCTTGCGCAGTACAAGGAGATGCTCACGGCGGCTGCGGCAGAAGGACCTCGCGGGGTCGCACCGGTGGGCGAAGAGCGGCAGCTGGAGCTGCTGAGGTCCCTCGGCTACATCGAGTAACCGGAAGTCACTCCCCTCGGAGATGGGAGGTCGCATCCGTCGCCCAAGAAGGGGGACCCTGCCCATGAGCTCCGCTGCGCCGCATCTCTCGGTCTGCATCATCGCCTGCAACGAGGAGCGGGAGCTTCCGCGCTGCCTCGACTCCGTGAGCTTCGCCGACGAGTGCATCGTGGTCGTGGATGCCCGCAGCAGCGACGGCACCGAGAAGCTCGCTCGGGAGCGCGGCGCCATCGTGCGGGTCCACCCCTACGAGGGAAACGTCGAGCAGAAGAACCGGGCGCTCACGCTGGCCAGCGGCGAGTGGCTGCTTGCGCTGGATGCAGACGAGGCAGTCACCCAGGGCCTCGCGTCGGAGATCCTGGATCTGCTGGCGGCTCCTCCGACAGGTGTCGCCGGCTTCGAGCTCGACCGGATCACCCACCACCTGGGCCGTTGGATCCGACACGGGGACTTCCACCCCGACTGGCAGCTTCGGCTGTTCCGTCGGGCCTCGGGCCGCTGGCTGGGCGAGAACCCGCACGGACGCGTGGCGGTGGAGGGAGCCGTGCGCCGCCTCGCGGGTGAGCTGGAGCACCACAGCTACCGGGATCTCTCGGACCAGATCGAGCGCATCCAGGACTGGAGCGCCATCGAGGCCCAGCGCAACCACGCCGCCGGCCGCCGCCACCCCATGCGCGACATGGTGCTGCGCCCCCCCGCCCGCTTCCTGCGCGCCTACCTGCTCAAGCAGGGCTTCCGGGACGGCGTGCCGGGCCTCATCATCGCCGTCGCCACCGCCTTCCACGTGTTCCTCAAGTATGCGAAGCAGTGGGAGCTCGAGCGCTCGGGTGGGAAGACCCGGGCTCCTGAGGCCGGGAAGGCGGGACGTCCACGCGGCTGAAGCGGAGGCCCGCAGGCCGCGCCCGCTGGGGCGAACCCGCACGGTTTGACCGCCCGATTTCCGGTCACTATCGTCGCGACGATCGCAGGGTCCCGCTCGGGCTCTCCGGCCCGTGAACCCCGTCAGGTCCGGAAGGAAGCAGCGGCAACGGTCCGAGGGCGGCGAGCGGGGGTGCCCTGCGGTCCTGCTGCCGAACCGCTCACGAGTGTCCCCCTGAGCTACGAAGTCCTCGCACGAAAATGGCGCCCTCGCGGCTTCGACGAGGTGGTGGGACAGGCCCACGTCACCACGCCGTTGCGCAACGCCATCCGCACCGGCCGGGTGCCCCACGCCATCCTGCTCTCCGGGCCGCGCGGGGTCGGCAAGACCACCCTCGCCCGCATCCTGGCCCGCTGCCTCGACTGCGACAAGGGGCCCACGGACGACCCCTGCGGCGAGTGTGTGCCCTGCCGGGAGATCACGGCGGGAACGTCCACCGACGTCCGCGAGGTGGACGCCGCCAGCCGCACCAGCGTCGACGACGTGCGTGAGCTCATCGAGGCGGTTCGCTACGCGCCCTCACCGGGCAAGCACCGCGTCTTCGTGGTCGACGAGGTGCACATGCTCTCGACGCCAGCCTTCAACGCCCTCCTCAAGACCCTCGAGGAGCCGCCGCCCCGCAGCATCTTCGTCTTCGCCACCACGAACCCCGAGAAGATCCCCTTCACGGTCACCTCCCGCTGCCAGCGCTATGACCTGCGCCGCATCCCCGCCGGCGAGGTGGTGGAGCGGCTGCGGGAGGTCGCTCGGGACGAGAAGGTGAAGCTCTCCGAAGCAAGCTTCCTGGCCATCGCGCGGGAGGGAGAGGGCTCCCTGCGGGACTCCCTCACGCTGCTCGA
>JBDLIK010000205.1:0-6359 GCA_039714895.1 Myxococcota bacterium
GGGCTCCTCGCGGGCGGCGGCATCGGCTTTGCGCTGATGCTCCTGATGGCGGCGGCTCCGGGCTCCGGGGGCGCAGTCGTGGGCGAGCCGGGCCGCGTGCTGCTGTTCCTCTCGGGACTCGCTGGAGCGGGGGCGATGATCCTGCCCGGGGTGAGCGGGGGCTATCTGCTGCTCCTCCTCGGCCAGTACGTGGTGATCCTCTCCGCCATCGAGGGCCTCAAGCAGGCGGTGGTGGGCGGGAGCGCAGGTGCAGAGGCATGGCTCGGGCCGATCGGAGTGCTGCTCCCGGTCGGGCTCGGGGTGGCGCTGGGCATCGTCGGCGTCAGCAACCTGCTGCGCTGGCTGCTGCACCACGCCGAGAAGGCCACCCTGGGCGCCCTGCTCGGCCTGTTGCTCGGGGCCGTCGTGGGGCTCTGGCCCTTCCAGCAGGGCGTCGCTCCGCCCGACGCCCAGATCGGCGCGGAGGCCCTCGACCCGGAGGACTGGCCGGTGGAGCGGTTCACCCCGAGCGCGGGTCAGGCCTTCGGGTCCCTGGCCCTGATCCTGGCCGGTCTGGCCGCGACGCTGGCCGTCGACCGCCTGGGCGGGCGGGACCCCTGAGGCCACGCCGACGAGGGCGACCCGCTACTTCCCAAAGTGGGAACGCAACTACCCACCCGGCTGCGTTCGCCTTCCGGCAGGCCGTCGGCAATCCAGCTTCCACCCCCCTGCGCCAGCGACGGAAGCCCGTCCCCTTCCCGGGGCCGGCCCGGCGCGCATGCTTCTTGCATTTCCCGGTATCGGATTCCTGCGAGGTCGATCATGCTCCCCCACGCTCGCCGGCGCAGACCGCGCCGCATTCTCGCTCTTCTGTTGCTGCCGGCCCTCTCCTCCTGCTTCGCGTACTCGAACGTCGAGCGCGACGTCGATGACCACCCGGTCGTCAACACAGGAGCCCGGGCGACGATCCTGTATCCAGGCCAGGCGCCTCCGCCGCTCTCCTCTTCCCCCCAGGACGCGGGCCTGGGCGACGGCGCCGTCCTGCTGGGCGGCGCGAGCGTCGACGAGGTCCGCCACGAGGAGTACCGGCAGGAGCCCCTCTGGCTCAAGCCGCTCCTGCTTCCCTTCGCCGTGGTCGCATGGCCCTTCAAGAAGGTGGGCGAGCTGGTGCGAAGCGACCCGCCGCCTCCCCTCGCCCCGGTGGCCCCGACCGCCGCCCGTACTCCCGAGCCCTCCGACGCCCAGGCGACCTGGGAGGCCTCGCAGCTCGAGCAGATGCGCCGGGAGCTCGCGAAGCGCCAGGGATCGTCTGCCCCCGGCGGCACGGCCACCGCACCTTCTCCAGCGCCGCTCTCGGGGAGTGCCGGACGCAGCATCGCCGATGAGCTCGCCGCACTTCGGGCGCGGCGCGGCGGGCCCTCCCCGATGAGCGCGCCGGCGATCCCCGTCGAAGCCCCGCCGCGCGCCGACCGGGCCCTCGACCGCAACGGCGATGGGCGACCGGATCATTGGCTCCATGGCCCATCGGGAAGTCCCGAGCGCGAGGTCTTCGACGACGCCGGCGACGGCACGCCGAACCGCTGGCTCTTCTATGAGTCCGGTAGCGATGCGCTCGCTCGCGTCGAGGAGGATCTCGACGGAGACGGTGCTGCCGACTCCTGGGAGACCTACCAGGACGGCCGCCCGCTGCGTCGGAGGGCGGATACCAACGGCAGCGGAAGCGTCGATACCTGGACGTTCTTTCGCGACGGGGTGCCCCTCCGACACGAGCAGGACACCGACGGCGACGGCTTCCGCGATCGCATCGGCTACTACGAGGCAGGGCGCCTGGCTCGTGAGGAGGAAGACCTCGACGACAACGGACAACCCGATCGGGTGTCCCACTTCGACGAAGCCGGCAACCTGGCGCGGCGAGATGAGGACTCCGATGGCGATGGAGTGGTCGACCTGTCCTCGTTCTACGAAGGTGGCCGGCTGGTACGTCGGGAGCTGCTGAGCGAAGCGGCCCTCCGTGCGCTCGGGGAGAGCCTGAACCCGATGCCCGCCTTCGACGAGGGCGGCCGCGAGGACGGCTGAGCCGTGCCGAGGACTCCCGGCCAGTCTCTCGTCTTTCTCGTGGCGCTCTGGGCCAGCCTCGCCTGGCTGCTGCCCCTGGTGGCCCGGGGCGCCGAGCGTGCTCCCGAAGCGCCGGCCCTCGAGGGACTCGAGGCTCGGCTCTTCGTGGACGCGAACCGGGTTCGCGGCCGTCATCGACGCATCCCCCTGCTGCGACTCCCGGCGCTCGATCGGGTGGCTCGCGCGCACAGCGCGGACATGGCGACCCGGAGCTACCTCTCTCACGAGAACCCCGAGGGCGAGAGTCCGGTGGATCGCATCGAGCGCGGCGGGATCACGGGCTTCACCCTCGCCGCGGAGAACGCGGGCCTCACCAGCCACGGCCAGCCCGTCGACGAGATCCTGGCGGGTTGGCAGACCTCCCCCGACCACCGTCGCAATCTCCTCGCGCCGGCCTTCAACGCCACCGGCGTGGGCGCCGCCCGAGCGGCCGACGGCACCTTCTACTTCACCCAGCTCTACGTGACCTTTCCCCGCGCCGCCCGAGACACACGCCCTCCGCGCTGATCCGAGGTCTGGTTACAGGGGCTCGAAGACCGCCATCAGATGGCGGTCGTTCCAGTAGACACCGAGGGGATCGCTGAGGCTCAGCTGGCCCGGCAGCGCCACCCAGCCCAGGACCACCTCTCCCGCCTGGAGTCCGCCGAGCCGCCCCACCACGACGCCGAACTGCGTCTCGATCGAGGACTCGGGTGAGAAGGCCAGGTGTGCCTGGGTAAAGGTGAAGTTCGGGTGGAAGGTCTCCGGGCGGTGCGCCACGGCGCTGAAGAGAAGGATCGGCGTCCCGGCGAGCTCCGCGCCGCGTGGATGCCGCTCGCGCAGCTGGGCATCGAAGGCGGAGGAGTGGGCGAAGGAGAGCACGAAGGCCTCGCCGCCGGCGGCGGTCTCCTTGACGAAGGCGGCCGGCGCCCCGTCCTGGGAGAGTTCCACGATCAGGAAGAGATCCCGGATCTCGTCGTCGCTGAGGCCGAGGGTCGAGGGCCGGGGCTGACCTCCGGACGCCACGGTCGGTGCCGGCGCATCGCGGGGCTCGGCCTCCACCCCCGGCAGCGCGGCGCCCGGGCCGCCGGAGAGCGCCCGCACATCCCGGGCCGCGTCGATCAGGTTGTAGGGATTGTTGGGATTCGCGCCTTCGTTGTAGACCTGCCAGGTGTACGGATTCGGCAAAAGCTCCGGGCGTACCGGCGGGACCTCGTGCGGCTGCACCAGCTTCGCCCGGGTGCACGGGATCGCCTCGGCGCGTTGGACGATGAAGATGCTTCCGTCGGGGCACACGCCCGTGATCGACGCGGACGCCGCGGGCGCCGCCAGCAGAGCTGCCAGCGTCGTCAGGAAGCCGAACGGGCGCATGGGTCGGGGTCCATCCGACGCCATCCTATCCCCAAAAGCCTTTGTAAATCAATCATGTTGACGGAGAGAGCGAGGCTTCACCCGAGCTCTGCTGGAGGATTCTCGCCGCGCCTTGCGGGGCTTGCGGGGCAAGCTGCGCACGCCGGGTTCGCCGTCTTCCCGCGCCCGGTGCACCCGTTCCACGTGGGCCCGCAACGCGCGCACCTCGGCGCGGGTCAGCGGTCGAGCGCGACCCGGCGCCAGGCGCCCGAGACGGAGTGGTCCCATCCGGACGCGCAGCAGGCGGCGCACGGGATGGCCGAGAGCGCCGAGGCTGCGGCGGATCTGTCGCTTGCGACCTTCGCGTAGCGTCAGATGGAACACCGTCGTGTCCGACCTGGCGTCGTGCCTCCGGGGTCCGACCTCCGCAGCGGCCGTGCGTCCATCGGAAAGCTTCACCCCGCGAGCCAGGCGCGCCGCGGCAGCGGCCGAGAGCTCACCCCGGGCCGTGATCCGATACTCGCGCTCGCTCCCCAGCGACGGATGCAACAGGGCGTGTGCGGTCGCTCCGTCGTTGGTGAGGAGCACGAGTCCCTCGGTCGCGAGGTCGAGGCGACCCACCGGAAACAGCTGCTCCCGCAGGGACAGAGGGAGCAGCTCGACGATGCGCGGCCGTCCCTCGGGATCGCGGCGGGTGGTGATGGTGCCCACCGGCTTGTGGGCGATCCAGTACACCAGGGGAGCGCTGCGGATCCGGCGCCCGTCCAACTCGACCCGATCGTCGTCCGCGCGAGCCACGTCCCCCAGCCGCGCCACCCGACCGTTGATCCGGACCCGTCCGGCACGCACCAGTCCCTCGGCGCCGCGCCGCGAAGCGATCCCGGCCGCGGCCAGGAGCTTCTGGACGCGCTCCGGCCGGCCGCTCGGGCCTGGGCCGGGTCGCCCCTGGCGCCCGCTCAGTGAAGTACCTCGGGAGGGCTCGCGTCGGCCTCGGACGGAGGCTCGGGGGCGAGCGCCTCGGCTGCGGCCTCCGGCGCGTCGTCGGCTTCGGGCGGAACGAGCTCCTGGAGCTCGCGCAGGGTCGGGAGGTCCTTCAGGGAGGCCAGACCGAAGATCTCGAGGAAGCGACGGGTGGTCCCGTAGAGGATGGGCCGCCCCGGCACCTCGCGGTGCCCGGCCACCCGCACAAGATGGCGCTCGACCAGGCCGCGCAGCACGGCGCCCACGTCGACGCCTCGCACGTGCTCGACCTCGGCGCGCGTGGCGGGCTGCTTGTAGGCAATCACGGCGAGCGTCTCCAGGGCCGCCCGGGACAGACGCAGCGGACGGTCCTTGGCGAGCTGCTGGAGGTAGCCCGCGTAGACGGGCCGGGTGCGCAGCTGGAAGCCTCCGGCCACCTCCCAGATCTCGAAGGCGCGCGCCTGCTCCTCATACACCGCGTTGAGCTCGTCGACGCACCGCCGCACGTCGCTGGCGTCGAGACCCGGGACGATCGCGGCGATGCGCGCAGCCGGAAGCGGGTCCGGCGCCCCGACCACGAGGGCCTCGACGATGCGCAGCTGCTCGCTTCGCTCCATGGCGCCTCCTCTACATCAGCTCGGAGATGCGCTCGACCCAGTCGTCTCGGAGCTCGTCCCCGGTGGCTCGCAACCGGATGGGTCCCTGGGGAGCCCCGCTCTCGCAGACCCCCTGGAAGACCCGGATCGCTCCGAGGCGCGCCAGCTCGAGGATGGCCAGGAAGGTGGCCACCACCACCGCCAGGCTCGCCGCGCGGCCCTCCCCATCGCGGAACAGCTCGAAGAACTCCATCGAGCCGGTTCCCCCGAGACCTTCCATGACCGCGACCATGCGTTCGCGGACGGTGATGGGCTCGCTCTCGACCTGGTGGACGGCGTCCCGGGCGCGGGCCTGCTCGAGCACCGTTCGCATCGACCGCAGCAGCTCGAACAGACCCACCTCGATCTCCCGCTCCCCATCGGGACGCGCGGCAGGACCGGGTAGGACCGGACGGAAGACCTCTCGCCCCAACCGAGGCAGCTCACTGAGGGCGCCGGCGGCCTCCTTGAAGCGCTGGTACTCGAGCAGCCGCGCGGCGAGCTCGGCCCGGGGATCGACCGGCTCCTCTCCCCCCTCCGCGGGCTCGGCGGGAAGCAGCATGCGGGACTTGATCCACGCCAGCGTGGCCGCCATCAGCAGGTACTCACCGGCCACGTCGAGGTCGAGCTCCTGCATCAGGTCGATGTACTCGAGGTACTGCTCGGCGATCCGGGTGATGGGGATGTCGGCGACATCCACCTCATTCAAGCGAATGAGGTGAAGCAGCAGATCCAGGGGCCCCTCGAACACGGGCAGCTTGACCGCGTAGGAGGCCCCGGATTCGGGAACCAGGGGCTCGAAGGAGACCGAGGGCGCCCCGGCGTTTTGATCCGACATCGTGACTCCGCACAGGTCCGGACGACGAACGCGACGGGGGGTCGGGGAAGTATCGGGAATGCGTGCCCCGGGGGCAAGCCCGAGTGCCTCCTACCCTCGGGCGCGTTTCGCGAGGCGCTCCGCCCGCTCGAGCACCTGCTCCGAGGAGCGCAGCACGCCGTTCAGGTAGTCACGACGCAGCCGCGCCAGCGCACGGCCTACCGCCGGCCCCGCAAGGCCCAGGCGCACCAGCTCGGCGCCGTCGATCGGGGTGGGACGCGCGCGGTCCTCCTGGACGAAGCGTTCGATGCGCCGACGCGCACGCGCCGAGCCGCTGGCGTGGAGGGCCAGCAGCCGCTCGTCCGAACAGCCGGCGAGCCGTGCGTCCACCTCTCCCCGGCCAGGCGCTCGCTCGAGGGCGCGCAGCAGCCCCGAGCGTAGCGCGGGGAAGTCGAGCACCTCCGCACGCAACGCCCCGCGCACGGCCAGCCGCTCCAGGCTGGCACGCCGACGGGCCGGAGGCA
>JBDLIK010000206.1:0-6341 GCA_039714895.1 Myxococcota bacterium
TCGAGCGGGGTTTCCGCTGGAGCGACGCCGCGGCCCGCATGGTGGACGTGTTCGAGGAGACGCTGCGTGCTGCTCACGGTCGATCTCGAGCGGCTTGACGTCCGCCCCGGCGAGTTGCTCCTCGACGCCGGCTGCGGAGAGGGCCGCCACTGCTTCGGAGCCCTGGAGCGAGGCGCGCGGGTGGTGGGAATCGACCTGGACCGGGACTCGCTGCGTGCCGGGGCCCGCCCGCTGGCCAATCGCGGCCGCGAGCTCGGACGGCTCGGGGCAATGCTCCAGGCCGACGCCTTTCGGCTGCCCTTCCGTCCCGAGACCTTCGACCGCGTGATCTGTGCCGAGGTGATGGAGCACGTGCACGACTTCCGCGGAGCCGCGAAGGAGCTGGCGCGCGTCACCCGGCCCGGGGGTCGGGTGGCGGTGACGATCCCGACGGCCACGAGCGAGCACCTCTACCTGCGCCTCTCGGACGACTACTTCGAGAGCCCAGGGGGTCACATCCGCATCTTCCGACCCCGGGAACTCGCCCGGGGCCTGGCGGCCGCCGGGCTCTACACCACCGGCGTAGGCTTCGCACACGCGCTCCACACCCCCTACTGGGCCCTGCGCTCGGTGATGGGCCTGCCGCGTGCGGACGAGAGCTCCTGGGTGCAGGGCTACCGCCTCTTCCTGATCCGGGCGGTGGGTTCGAAGCTGCTCACCCGGGTCGAGCGGCTGCTCAACCACGTCTGCCCCAAGAGTCTCATCCTCTACGCCGAGAAAGGCGCCGCCCCGGCATGAGCCCGCGTCCGCTGCGAATCTGCTTCGTCGCCTACCGGGGCAACATGCGCTGCGGAGGACAGGGGATCTACCTGTGGCACCTGGCCCGGGAGCTCTCGCGCAGCGGTCACCGCGTGGACGTGCTCGTGGGGCCTCCCTATCCGGATCCGATGCCCTTCGCGCGCAGCGTCCAGGCGTTGCCCGACGAGGAGTTCTGGGGCAAGTGGTTCTCCCGGGACTTCTCCGGCTTCCTCCCCGACCCCCCTCGCCGGGTCTTCCATCCGCTGCAGTTCTACGAGCTCGGCGCGAGCCGTCTGGGCTTCCTCCCCGAGCCCTTCGCGGCCAGCGTGCGCGCCCTTGGTGCCTACGCACGCCGGCTGCGGAAGGGTGAGCGCTTCGACATCGTCCACGACGTACAGTGCCTGGGCTGGGGGCTGCTCGGGATCCGGGCGCTGGGCGCACCGATCGTCACCACCGTGCATCACCCGCTGAGCGTCGACCGCCGCGCATCCTTCGTGCGGGACCGGGGCTTCCGCGACGCCCTGGGCACCATGACCTTCTATCCCATTGGCATGCAGTCCTTCGTGGCACGGCGCCTGGACCGGGTGATCACCTCTTCCGAGGCCAGCGCCGCTCACATCTCCCGCGACTTCGGGGTCGATCCGGGGCGCATCCGCATGCTGGGCAACGGGCTCGACACGGCTCGGTTCCACCCCGACCCCGAGCAGCCCCGGGAGCCCGGGGAGCTGTTGTGTGTGGGCCGCGCAAGCGATCCCAACAAGGGGATCTCGGTGCTCGTGGAGGCCCTCGCGCGCCTTCCCCGGGAGGTGCACCTCACCCTGGTCGACCGGGACAGTGCCGAGCACGAGACCCGGCGGCAGGCACGCGCCCTGGGCTGCGCGGATCGGCTCCGCATCACCGGCCCGCTCAGCCAGGAGGGGCTCGTCGCCGCCTACCGCCGAGCCAGCCTCGCCGTGGTGCCGTCCGTCTTCGAGGGCTTCGGGCTTCCGGCCGCGGAGGCCATGGCCTGCGGCACCCCGGTGGTGGCGACCCGGGCGGGAGCCCTCCCCGAGGTCATCGCCACGGGAGGCGGAGGCCTGCTGGTGGATCCCGCGAATCCCGACGCCCTGGCCAAGGGCATCGCCACCCTGCTCGAGCAGCCCGCCACCCGGGCCGAGCTCTCGGCCCGGGCACCCGGGCGCATCGCCCGAGCCTACTCCTGGGAGCGAATCGCCGAGCGGACCGTGGAAGTCTACAGGGAGGTTGTGAGTGGGCGGCCTGCCAGGACCACCACGTCCGCGAGGGTCGGACAGCGGCGGGCCAACCAGTCGAGTCCCCCCAGCACGCCCTCGGCAACTCCAGCCGGGAGCCGGTCGACGGACCGCGTCCACGCGGGCAGCCCCCAGGCGAGCGAGATGCCCACCACGGCCTCGACCTCCATGACCCGGGACGCCTGCTCTCGCATCAAGGGAAGGTCGTAGCGCGTGAAGTGGTCGGCGGGCACGTCGTAGTGGCGGCGGCCGCGCCGGGCCGGCCGGCTCAGCCAGTCCTCGCGCACGTCGTCCGCGAAGCGGGCCAGCCGGCAGGCCAGGGACTCGAAGTTGGCGATGGCCAGCACGACGCGCCCAGCCGGCCGCGTCACTCTTGCCATCTCCGCCAGGGATTCCTCGGGTCGGTCGAAGTGGTCGATGGCGCCCTTGCAGAAGACCGCGTCGAAGCTGCCCGAGGCGAACGGCAGATGATCCGCCCAGCCTCGCACCCAGCCCGGGAGCGGCCCCCGGGCGTCCTCGCTCTTGAGGCGAGCCCAGGCCGTCATCCGCCCGGAGGGCTCGGAACCGACCACCCGGGCGCCGCGCTCGGCGAGGCGCAGGGCGTCTTGACCGAAGCCGCTGGCCACGTCCAGGACCCGAAGGCCCCGGGCTCGCTCGCCCAGCAGGGCGAGCGTCGTGTCGGTCATGCGGTCGAACAGGAAGAGGCTGTCGCGGGTGGCCCCGGTCGGGATCACATCCTGCATGTCGCGGTCGAGATCGACCACCCGCACGGCGCCCCTCCCCGGCCCTCGCTCCAGCGGCGGGTGGCCGCCGCAGAACAGGACGTCGAACGGTAACATCCAACCGGACGATGGCGAACGCAACGGCCGGCGATCTCCCCCGAACGAAGCCAGCCGAGCGCCCCGGCGGGCTCGACCGGATGGCCTCCTTCCGCTTCACCTACGTGGCCATCTTCGTCTTCCTGCTCCTCTACGTCTTCAGCGTGCAGCTGGCGGAGACGCTCCTCGACGCCCACTACCGGGAGGCGGTGGCGCAGGCCGCCCAGGGGGTCTCGGAGCGGGGCTCGGTGGTGGCCAACATCCGCGATCGGGTGGACGGGGTGCTCGGGGGGTCCCCCTGGACCGGCACCTGGGGGGTCCAGGTCACGCCCATCGTGCTGGGCGCCGACGGCAGCATTCTCTACGTCGGCGGCCACGCCGTCCCGACCGGCACCGAGCTCGACCCGGTGGCGGCCCTGGAGGAGGCCCAACGGGTGCTGCCGGCGAGCACCGACATCGTCACCACGGTGCCCCATGGAGCCCTGCTGGCCAACGCCATCCTCGTGCTCTACGCGGGGCTCCTGGTCCAGCTGCTCTTCGTGCGCAGCCGCGCCCAGGCCCGCCGGGAGGCCGAGCAGCTGCGCCTCGCGCTCGAGGCCCGCGACCAGACCTCCCAGCGCGCCCAGCGGATCGAGGGAGAGCTCGAATCCGTGCGCAGCAAGCTCGCGGAGGTCGCACCCGAGCGTGAGGGCCACGCCGAGGAGATCCGGCAGCTCCAGCGGGAGCGTGGGCAGCTCCAGGGACAGCTCGACGCCCTGGCCAGCCGCGAGGCCGCCCTGCGTCTGGAGTCCCACGCGGCCAGCGGCCTGCAGGAGGAGCACCAGGCCCTGGAGGAGCTGCTCGACGAGGCACTCCAGGACCTCTCAGGCAAGGAGACCGAGATCCGCTCCCTCGAGACGAAGCTCAAGCGGGCGTCCCGCTCGAGGTCCAGCCAGAGCCGCGGCCGCGAGGCCGAGCAGCTCGGCCGCCGGCTGCGCACCCTCTACAAGAACCTCGAGGTCGACGAACGGGCCGTCGCCGACCTCGTGGGCCTGGGCGACGAGAGCCTCAAGCTCAAGGCCGAGGAGAACCTGAAGCGGCTCTCGGACGACGCCGACAATGCGGCGGTCCGGCGCAAGGTGGGCGGACTGCCGCCCTATCTGGCGATCTTCGAGCTGGGCTTCGCCGGGAAGGGACGCATCTACTACACGCGCGGCCACAAGCGCCGCTTCCGCGTCCTGCTGGTGGGCGCCAAGAACACCCAGAAGACCGATCTCGAGTACCTGAGCCGCCTGCCGAGAGAATGAGATCACGCGAGCGCTTTGCGCAGGATCGCCTTGAGCTCCGCATCGCTCCAGGGCTTGGGGATCACCGCCCGGATGCCGAGCGCGCGGGCACGGACCGGATCCACCTCTTCGGGCCATCCGGTGATGAGCAGGCGAGCGGCCTGGGGTCGGATGGCCTGTGCGTGCTCCAGCAGCTCGAGGCCCCCCATGCCGGGCATCTTGTGATCCGAGAGGATCCCGGAGACCTCGCGCGAGCGGAGCCCGTCCAGCGCCTCCTCCGCCGAGCCGGCGGTGAGGATCTCATAGCCCTCCCGGCGCAGGCTGCGGCGCAGGGCGGAGAGGATGCGTTCCTCGTCGTCCACGATCAGAAGCACCCGGGGCTGCTCCCGACTCACTCCGACACCTCCTGCATCTGCTGAGGCAGCCGGATCTCGAAGCAGGCACCGCGGCCCGCCGTGCTGCTGACCGACAGCGTCCCCCCGTGGCGGCGCACGATGTCGTAGGAGGTGGAGAGTCCGAGACCCATGCCCTCGCCCACCTCCTTGGTGGTGAAGAAGGGGTCGAAGATCCGATCCAGGTGCTCCGGCGGGATGCCCACCCCGGAGTCGCTCACGGAGATCACCACCTGCTCGCCTTCGCAGCGGGTCCGCAGGGTGATGCGGCCCCGGGGCGCGCCGGCCCCGGACGCGGCACCGGCCTCGATGGCCTGGGCCGCGTTCACGATCAGGTTCATGAACACCTGCTGGAGCTGACGGGGATGGCAGGTGACCAGCGGCAGCTCAGCGTAGTCCTTATCGAGCTCAACCGTGTGTTTCATCATTGTCCACGCAATGTTGGCGGTGGAATCGAGACAGCGGTTGAGGTCC
This sequence comes from Myxococcota bacterium, assembly GCA_039714895.1. GTDB lineage: Bacteria > Myxococcota_A > UBA9160 > UBA9160 > DASRUS01 > JBDLIK01. The sequence goes on from JBDLIK010000206.1 coordinate 4,977, forward strand.
GAAGGGCTGGCCTCCGCGCGGTCGTGGGAGAAGGCACGGAGGTCCTGGACGATGTGGCGGATGCGCTCGGACCCCTCCTGGGACTCGCGCACCGCCTTGGCGAGGTCCGAGAACAAGAACCCGGAGTCGAGCTCGGCGTCCAGACGCTCGAGCTTCTCCGCCGACCGCGCGGTCGTCTGGGCGTCTCCCTCGGCCATGGCCTTGCGCAGCTCCAGCACGGCCTCCCAGAGGCGCCGCAGGTCGGCCACGTACTCACTCATCTGGGCCAGGTTGGCGTGGATGAATCCCATGGGATTGTTGATCTCGTGGGCGACACCTGCCGCCAGCTGTCCGATGGAGGCCAGCTTCTCGGACTGCGAGACCTGACGCTCGAGCTGCTTCAGGTCTGAGAGGTCCTGGAACAGGACCACGGCTCCCAGGGGTCTGCCCCGGGCATCGCTCATGGGCGAGCAGGACATGCCGATGGGGATCCGTTCTCCGCCCGGTCGGGCGAGCACCGCCTCGACCCCCCGCAGACGCACGCCCTCGGTGAGGCTGCGGGCGATCGGGACTTCCTCGGGCGCGCTGTCAGGAAAGAGCTCCCACACCGGGCGCCCCGGCAGCTCGCCGCTCGGGTTGCCTGCGATGCGCTCGGCCAGCGGGTTCGCGTGGGTGATGATTCCCTCCCGGTCCACCACCAGCAGCGCGCTGTTCATGTTGTCGATGATGTGTTCGTTGTAGCTGCGAAGCTCGATGAGGTTCTGGCGCAGCCGGGATTGCTCGCGAGTGGTTCGCCAGCGTCGCAGCTGCTCGAGCACCGCGGCGGAGAGCAGCTCTTCGAAGTCCGCCCCCGCCGCCACGCAATCGGCCGCTCCCCGGCGAAACGCCTCGAGGGCGAGCGACTCGCTGGGAGATTCCAGGAGCGCCACGACGGGAGGCCCTCCCGGCGCCCGGTCCTCCAGCACGTGCTGGGCCTCGTCTCCGAGCCGGAGATCCAGGACCACCAGGTCCACGCGCCCCCCGCGCAGCTCGTCCCGGCAGCCGGCTGCGCTGCGGACGCACACCACTTCCGTTCCGGGAGCGAGCCGCTCGAGGGTCTCCCGGGCGCCGGTGGGCCGCAGCGTCTCCGCCGGCTCGGCGAGGACGATGCGCACGAGTGCTGCCGAACCCCCCAAACCGCGCACTCTACCGGATCGCGACCTCCCCAGAAAGCCTGGCCAGCGCCTGGGGACGCAGCCTGTGCTGGGCGAGCTTGCGGTAGAAGGTGCTGCGCCCGATTCCCAGACGGCGTGCCGCCCGCTTCACATCCCCCGAGCTCTCGGCGAGCGCGCGCTCCAACGCGCAGCGCTCGTACGCCTCGAGAGAGAGCGGGATCCCGGGTGCAGG
>JBDLIK010000207.1:0-6320 GCA_039714895.1 Myxococcota bacterium
CTGGACATCGGCGTGGGCGGCAGCGTGGGCTTCGGCGACGACGTGGAGCGGATGGTGGCAGCGCGCAAGCCGGGCATGGCCTTCACCCTCGGCGCCATGGGCTCGGCCACCACGAACTTCTACAACGCCGCCTATCGGCGCGGGGGCTTCGCGGACGTGGCGAGCGAGGTGCAGAAGCTCTGGCTGGACGGACGTCGCGAGGAGGCGGCGTCCCGCGTGCCGGACGAGATGATCCTGCAGACGTCGCTGCTGGGTACCGAAGCCATGGTCCGGGAGCGCATCCGGCGCTATCGCGACGCGGGGGTCACCATGCTGCGTCTCGACCCGATGGGGGACTCACCCGCCGAACGCCTGGACACTCTCGGCCGCGCCGTCGAGCTGGTGCAGCAGGAGTGCCCCGCGAGCGCGTAGCTTGCCGACGAGCGGAGCGGCGCACGCCTCGGCTGGTGTCAGGGCACGGCCGATGGCTGCGAGCCTCGCTCGCAGCCCCTACTGGACCTCGATGAGCTCCACGTCGAAGCGCAGTGCCGCGCCGGGCTTGATCTGACCCTGGCCGCGATCGCCGTAGGCGATGTCCGCAGGGCAGATGATGGTGGCCTTGCCCCCGGGCTTCATCAGCTGGAGGGCCTCGGTCCAGCAGGGGATCACGCGATTGAGGGCGAACTCGGCCGGTACGCCGCGATCGACGGAGCTGTCGAAGACCGTGCCGTCGCGCAGCGTGCCGTGGTAGTGGACCCTCACCTTGTCGGTGGCGCTGGGATTCTCCCCGCTTCCCGCCAGCGTCTCCCGGTAGACGAGCCCCGAGTCCGTGGTGCGGGCGCCGGCCTCCGAGGCCGCCGCAGTCACGAAGGCCATCGAGGCGCCCGACTCTTCCGACGCGGTGGCCGCCAGGCGGCTCTTGACGAGACCGTCGATCTTCGGCCCATAGGTTTCGATGTCGACCTGGGGCTCGCGCTCGGCCAGGGCGTCGGCGATCCCCACGGAGAGAATCTCTACCTCCTGCTCGCTCAGCTGGAACTGGGCGACCTGGCGCGCCAGCATGGCGCCGAGCACGTAGATGGTCTTCTGGTCGTCCGTCTCGAGCACCGGCGAGGTGGATGCGGGACAAGCGAGCGCCAGGCAGAAGAGGAGCGTGGCAACCACGGGACGACGCATGGGTCCTCCTTCGGGGGAGTCCGAGGGCAGGGAGGGAGGTCAGGAAAGCCATCAGGAGTCTAGCGTGCACCAAGCCCACGAACCAGACTTGGCGCCCGTCTTTGGCTCTGTTACAACCGGCGACCCGTTGCGTCGCGCATCCGAGGAGCCGCGTGACCCACCCGATTGTCGGCGAGGAGCTCGAGCTCCTGGAGCGGGTGCTTCGCGCCCTGGCGGAGCGACCCCCGTTCGCCGGTCCCTCCGAAGAGCCCATCGTGCGGGATCTGGAGCGGATCCGCGAGCTGCTCGTCTCCGGCCAGGAGTCCAAGGACCGCACGTTGCTCCTGGACCAGTGGCAGCAGGGGACCGCGTTGCTCGCGCAGCTGCGCCGTTCGCGCAGCGCCCCCCGGGTCGAGCGAAGCTCTCCGTACTTCGCGCACCTGCGGCTGCGGGAGGGCGACCGCGAGCGTGACCTCTGCTTGGGGAAGGCCACCTGCACCGAAGGCGGTGTGCGGGTGGTGGACTGGCGGAACGCGCCGGTGTCCCGCGTCTTCTACCGCTACCAGCAAGGAGAGTTCTACGAGGAGGAGTTCGGCGGCCGGCGGGTCGAGGGGGAGGTGCGGGCGCGGCGCAGCGTGACGATCCGCGCGGGGACGCTGCACCGGGTGGATGCGCCCGAAGGCACCTTCGAGCGCCGCGGCCCGGACGCCGCGGACTGGAGCCACCGGGAGCAGGGCCCGCGCCTGCAAGGAGGCGAGGGCGTCGCGATCCGGGCGCATCGGATGGGGAACGGTTCCGAGCGGCGTCTGGGCACGGACCCCAGCGGAGCCAAGCACCGAGCCGACAAGCGCCTGCCCGAGATCGCGGGTCTGCTCGATCCCACCCAGTTCGAGCTCATCAGCCGGGTCGCACCGGGCCTGCTGGTGGTGCGGGGAAGTGCGGGGTCGGGCAAGACCACCGTGACCCTTCACCGCATCGCGTACCTGGCCTACGAGGACCGGCGCATCGATGCTCCCCGGACGCTCTTCCTCACCTTCTCGCCCGCCCTGCGCGATTACGTGCGTCACGTGCTTCCGGCCCTGGGCGTGACGCGGGTCCAGCTCTCGACCTTCGAGGAGTGGGCCGCTGCACAGCGCAGCCGGGTGTTGCCGCGCCTGCCCCGGACCCACCGCGACGATACGCCCGCCGCCGTCCGCCGGGCCAAGCTCCACCCGGCTCTCGCAGATGCCCTGGAGGCCCACGTGCGGCGCAGCCCGGGGCCGCGCCGCTGGGAGCAGGTGGTGGATGACTGGGCGAGTGCGCTCACCGATCCGGATCTGCTCGCCCGCTGCTTCGCCCGCTTCGAGGCCGGGATGGGCCCGGGTGCGCTGGCCGAGCTGCACGATTGGAGCCGGCGTCGGGTGGATGAGGTCTGGGGATGGCTGGAGGGGGATCGCGAGGCCGGCGTGGGGCTGGATCCCGAGGATGATGCGCTGCTCCTCCGGGCCTGGCAGCTCCGGGTCGGCCCGCTGCTGGCGGATCGCCGCCCGCTCGCCTATCGCCACCTGGCCATCGACGAGGTGCAGGACTTCTCTCCCATCGAGCTGCGCGTGGTGCTCGAGACCGCCGCCGAGCCCCGCAGTGTCACCCTGGCGGGCGACACCCAGCAGCAGATCGCGCTGGACACGGGCTTCCGATCCTGGGACGCATTGTTCGACAGCCTGGGTCTGGAGGAGGTGCAGACCACCACGCTCCGGATCAGCTACCGCTCGTCCCCGGAGATCATGCGCTTCGCACTGGAGGTGCTCGGGCCTCTGCGCGAGGACGAGGAGCCCGCCCACGCCGCCCGGACGGGCCCTCCGGTGGAGCTCTTCGAGTTCACCGACCACGGGGCCTGCGTCGCCCATGTGGCCGACGCGCTGCAACGGCTCTCCAGCGAAGAGCCGCTGGCCTCGGTGGCCGTGCTCACCCCGTCCGCCGCCATGAGCCGCCTCTACCACGAAGGACTCCAGCACAGTGAGGTGCCCCGGGTGCGCCGCGTGGTCGACCACGGCTTCTCCTTCGCTCCGGGGATCGAGGTCGCCGAGGTCGAGCAGGCCAAGGGTCTCGAGTTCGACTACGTGGTGCTGGTGGATGTCTCCCGGGCCAGCTATCCCGCCGAGCCGCGTTTCCGGCGCCTGCTTCACGTGGGGGCCACCCGGGCCATCCACCAGCTGTGGGTGATGAGTGCCGGGGAGCCCTCGCCGCTGGTCAGCGAGCCCCGGCGAGCGCTGTAGCAGGCCCACCGGCAGGTGCGGGGTCGGCTCCGATGGCCGATACTCGGGCCTCGGGGAGCCTTCGCCGGATGGGGGAGGGGGTTCTCCTTCGAGCCGATCCAAGAGCCTTGCTAGTCGATCTGCACGTCATCGACCTACTCGACATCCTGCTCGTCGCCGGAGTGGTGTGGGCAGCCCTGCGCTGGCTGCGCGTCCGGGCGCGGCACGTGCTGTTCGGGCTGGTGGTGCTCGGCGGGAGCACGATCCTGGCCCGGCAGCTGGGCCTCCAGCTGACCGCCTGGGTCCTCCAGGGCTTCTTCGTGCTCGCAGTGGTGGTCGTGGTGATCGTCTTCCAGGACGATCTGCGCCGGATCTTCGAGCAGATCGGGCGCTGGGGCTTTCGCCCCCCAACCCGTCGCGCGCCCCCTCAGCTCGTGGAGACGCTGGTGCGGACGGTGGCACAGCTCGCCGGCGCCCGGCGCGGCGCCCTCCTGGTGTTCCCGGGTTCGGACCCCCTCGAGCGGCACCTCGAGGGCGGTGTGTTTCTGGATGCCCGGGTGAGCGAGCCCCTGCTGCTCTCGCTCTTCGATCCCCACTCCCCGGGTCATGACGGCGCCGTTCTGCTGCGCGGTGAGGGCGTGCTGCGCTTCGGGATCCACCTCCCGCTCTCCACGGATCGCAGCCAGCTCGGCTCGGTGGGCACGCGTCATGCTGCGGCGCTCGGGCTCGCCGAGCGCAGTGACGCGCTCTGTGTGGTCGTCTCGGAGGAGCGTGGCGTCATCTCGGTGGCTCACGAGGGACGACTGCGCCAGCTCGCGGGTCCCGAGCCCCTGGCGGACGAGCTGCGTAGCTTCCTCGGGAGCCGGCGATCCGTGGCCGGCCGGCGCCAGAGCCCGTTGCGGCGGCTGGCTTCCCACTGGCCCGAGGCCGCCCAGGCGATGGGGGTGGCCGTCGTTCTGTGGCTCGTCTTCGTGCCCGGGTCGACGCTCACCCGGGTCACACGCACGGCAGCCATCCAGGTCGACAACCTGCCCCCCGGCTGGGTGCTGGAGGAGGTGGACCCGGGGGAGATCGAGGTCACCATCTCCGGGCGTCGACGCGACGTCTACCTGTCTGCGCCGGACGACCTGGAGGTCCGCGTCGACGCGCTGCTCGCCCAGCTCGGTCGTCGCACCTTCGAGATCAGCGCCGACCAGGTCCACCACTCGGGTCGGGGCGACGTCATCGACGTACAGCCCTCGACGGTCAAGCTCTCCCTGCGCCGCGAGGAAGCCGAGACCGACTCCTAGCTGGTTGGCACGCGGCGCCGGAAGAACGAGGCCAGGTTCTGGCCCGAGACGGACTCGGCGATCTCCCGGAAGGAGTCCGTCGTCAGCCGCATCTCCCGCTGGGCCAGAGCGCGCACCACGTCATCGAGGCTCATGACGTCCCCGGAGTCCTCCCGGATCTGCTCGTCGAGCTCGTGGAGGACCGTCACCGCCCGGGCCACCCGTGCGCCGCTGGCCTGCTCGGCCTCGAGGCGCACGCCCGCTCCGCGCTCTGCCAGCCGCGCCAGGATCTTCTCGTAGCGCCGCCGGCTGATGGTCCGGGAGCGGCGCAGCATCTCGATGGAGTAGTACTCGGCCAACCCCTCCACGATCCAGTCTCCGCCGGTTCCCCTCGCCGCGCCGAGGGCGGCGTGCACCACCTCGTGCAACACCGGGCTGGTGCCGTCGTTGGTGATGAGGGGGAGATCCGCGTGGATGAAGACCGAGCTCGGGCCTGACAGCCCGCCCCGCCACATGGGGTCGCCCGCGCCCACCACGAGCAGACGCTCGGGCAGCTCGCCCAACACCTCCCGCAGACTGGGAAGCGTCCAGCGCAGCAGGGCCAGGACGTCCAGACGCCGCAGCCCGTGGCCCACGGGTCCCGCCACGGCCACGTGGCTTCCCGCCACCCGCTCGCGCAGCACGCCGAGGTGCCCCACCAGGATCCATCCGGTGGGGCGGTCGAAGCGCCGCAGCGGGTTCTCGATGACGAAGACCCCCGGCGGTTCCTTCGGATAGGGAGCCACCGCGGACCAGCCCGCCGGGACCCGCAGGCGCAGACGCGCCTCGGCCCGGGCGCCGGAGAGTGCGCGCACACGTGCGCGCGGGACCAGGTCGTCCCCGCGAAAGAGCGCCCAGTCCTCCCCGCAGCGCGCATCGTAGCTCCGCTCATCGCGCAGGGCGTCGATCCGGAAATCGTAGGTGAGGCGCCCGGGCCCGTCGGGGGGCTTCCACTCGACGAACTCCTCCCCCATCTCGATCTCACCGTTCCCTTCGAAGCCCCGGTGTCTCTCGGGATCGATGCGCAGACGGATCGAGCGGACCAGGTTCTTGCCGTTGTCGAGCCGCAGGGTGACCCGGGCCGATCGCTGGCTCGGAACCAGACGTGCGTCGTAGACGAGGGAATAGGAGCGCTCGGGGGGCTCGGCGGGTTCGTTCTGCCCGAGCCCGATGGACGGAAGCAGCCCGAGCAGGAGGCCGAGGGGTGCGGCGAAGGAAGGGCTCAGGCGCACGCGGCGTTCCTCGCGTTCGCGGCGATCTCGCGCCCGAGGCCGATGCGATCCGGAACCGACCGCCCCCGCCGCCAGTGCTCGTCCACGGCTTCCAGACGCGGCAGCAGGCCCGCCTGGTTCGCGAGCTGGACCGCGAGTCCGGGCCGGGCGTTGAGCTCGAGGATCACGGGTCCGCGCCGGGCATCCACGACGATGTCCGCGCCCACGTAGCCGAGCTCGGTGCGGTCCGTGGCCGCCACGGCAATCTCGAGCACCCGATCGAAGTGCGGGATCGTCCGGCCCAGCAGGCTCTCCCCGGTGTTCGGATGGACGCGCACGGGCCGGTCATGGCGGGCTGCGTGGATGGTGCGGCCGCTGCAGAGGTCGATGCCCGCCGCCACGGCGCCCTGGTGGAGGTTCGCACGGCCGGCGGA
>JBDLIK010000208.1:0-6318 GCA_039714895.1 Myxococcota bacterium
GAGGAGCTCGCACAGGTGAAGCGCACGCTCGCGAAGCCGGGCGTCAAGAAGGCCGCGCTCGGCTACTACCGGGCCCTGTTCGGACTCCCCTCGGAGGCGTCGCGCCAGACCGCGAAGCTGCTGGCCGCCCGGGTGCCGGTCCCGACCCTTGCGCTCACGGGCGCCCTCGACGGATGCATGGACACCCGCCTCCACGACCTCGCCATGAGCCCGGCAGACTTTCCCGCCGGTCTCGAGGTCGTTCGGGTGGAGGGGGCCGGCCACTTCCTCCACCAGGAGAAGCCCGCTGAGGTCAGCCGCATCCTGTCCGACTGGCTCCTGCGACACAGCTGAGGCGGCCGTCGACTTGGCGCTCAAGCGCCGAACCCGGATGGCCGCGAAGCAAGCGAGAGTCCCGATCGTCTCCGGAGCCCGCGAATGTTCACATCGTTGTTCTTTGAGGGCCGGCTACGAAAGGCCGTAGAGAGAACGGGCCTCCTCCAGAAGATCGAGGGCCGGGGCGCTGCAATCGAGGGGCACGATCGCGGCTACGGGCTGAAGTACGATCCAGCCGCCCTCGAGCGAGTCTACCTCGAGAAGCTCCCTCGAACCTTGCTCTGGGGACGAAAGAACGGGCTGTCGCCCCCGGAGGCCGCGTTCGGACTCGTTCTCGAGACGGTGGAGGCCTACCTGGGGGAGCACCCGAGAGATCGCCAGGAGCTGGAGTTCGCGACTCTGGTCTCGACCGCTGCGCTGCTCGCGGAGCGAGAGCTACCCGACAGGTGGAAGACCATCGGCGAAGAACTTTCCGGGGAGGCGGAAGCGTCGGAACAGCGGCGTGTGTACCTCTCGCAACTCCGAGCCGATCCCGATCGCGGCTTCTCTGAGTCCTTCAGATCCCTCGAGGACGATGAGATTCCCGAGGAAGCCAAGCAGGTGTGGAGATCTCTGGATGGCGAGTTTCGCACCGAGCTGGAGATCGCTGGGAAGACAGAGCTGCCGGTCGAAAGGGTGCTCCTCTGGCTCGATGTCTTCAGGTCTCGCGAGCTTGTCGCCGCGATCGGAGCGGAGGGTTCCGAGCCGACCTTGCGGCAATCTCCCGTTGCACCGAAGGACCCGATCAGCCGTCAGATCCACACCCAACTGAGCAGCCTCGAGTAGTCGGGCGGGACACAGAAGGGTTGGGGTTGGGTTGGCGATGATCCACGCCTTCGATCCACTCACGGCGCGAACCTGGCGGAGGCGCGCTCCGCCCCGAGCGGATAAGCTGCAGCGATAGAGGGGCGACCCGTGCACACCGTCCACAAGACCTGCAACCTGTGCGAGGCCATGTGCGGCCTGCTGATCCAGGTCGACGACGGTCGGGTCGAGCGGATCCGGGCGGACCCGGACGACCCGCTCAGCCGAGGCGCGATCTGCCCCAAGGCGATCGGCCTGCGCGAGATCCAGGAAGACCCGGATCGTCTTCGCCACCCGCTCCGCCGCACGGCGAGCGGCTTCGAGCCGATCGGCTGGGAGGAGGCGCTCCGGGAGTCAGCACGGCGACTGGCCGAGATCCAGAAGCGAGACGGGAACGACGCCGTCGGCGCCTACCTGGGCAATCCCGGCGCACACAACTTCGGGATCGTGATGTACCTGACCGGCTTCTACGCCGCGCTCGACACGAGAAGCCGATTTGCAGCGAGCTCCCTGGACCAGAACCCCAAGCACGCTTCGAGCATCCTGCTCTACGGGAACTTCCTCTCGATTCCGGTCCCCGACCTCGATCGCACGGACTTTCTGCTCGTGCTCGGAGCCAACCCCGTGGTCTCGAACGGGAGCCTGATGACCGCGCCCGGCTTTCGGCGCCGGATCCGGGCGCTCCACCAGCGGGGTGGGCGCCTCGTCGTCATCGACCCGCGCCGCAGCGAGACGGCGGCGCTCGCTGACGAGCACCTCTTCATCGAGCCCGGCAGGGACCCGCTCCTGCTCGCAGCCCTCGCGCACGTGATCCTCGAAGAGAAGCTGGGCCGCGAGACCCACCTGGAGCCCTTCGTCGACGCTCGCCCGGATCTCACACGGGCCTTGAGACCGTTCTCTCCGGAGAGCATCGCGCCCGATCTCGGCATCGAGGCAGGGACGGTCCGTCGCCTCGCTCGCCAGTTCGCCCGCGCTCCCTCCGCCGCGTGCTATGGCCGCGTCGGCACCTGCCAGGCGGCCTACGGAACGCTCAATAGCTGGCTGATCGACGTACTCAACCTGCTGACGGGCAACCTGGATGATGAGGGAGGCATCCTCTTCCCGAAGCCCGCCGCCGACCTGGCGGGACTCGCGGAGCGACGCGGCGCGACCGGCAGCCTGGAGACGCGACGCACCCGCGTCCGCCAGGCCCCCACGTTCAACGGCGAGCAGCCCACGGCCTGCCTGGCCGAGGAGATCCTCGAGCCGGGCGAGGGTCAGATCCGCGGCATGGTCACCATCGCGGGAAACCCGTGTCTCTCGGGTCCGAATGGTGCAGCGCTCGATCGCGCGTTCGCCTCGCTCGAGTTCTTCGTCGCCATCGACTTCTACCTGAACGAGACCACCCGCCACGCCGACATCATCCTGCCGCCCACGTGGTCGCTCGAACACGACAACCACGAGATCCTGTTCCACGGATTCGCCGTGCGGAATACCGCCAAGTACTCTCCCGTCGTCATCGAGCCCGGGTCCGACCAGCGCCACGACTGGCAGATCCTGAGCGACCTGGCCTTGCGGGTCGCGGCGGAGAAGCAGGGCAATGCACTGCGTCGGCGCGCACTGCGGATGGCTCGGCGCCTCGTCCCGAACCCGCGTCGGGCGCTCGACTGGACCCTGCGCCTCGGGCCCTACGGCGACGGCTTCCGGCCGTGGCGCCGGGGCCTGCGCCTCGCCGACCTGGAAGCGAGTCCGAGTGGCATCGATCTCGGCCCGCTCACCCCGCGCCTCGCCGAGATGCTGAAGACAGCCGGGCGCCGCATCGACCTGGCTCCGCCGATCATCCTGGCGGAGCTGGAGCGCCTCGGTCGCGACCGCGGGCTCCCCTCGAGATCGGGCGGCGAGCTGCTGCTGATCGGTCGACGCGACGTTCGCAGCAACAACTCCTGGTTTCACAACATTCCGCTCTCGACGAAGGGCCGCAATCGCTGCACGCTGCAGATGCACCCGGCCGACGCCGCAGCCCGTGACCTGGCCAACCAGGACTCCGCACGCATCCGCAGCCGTGTGGGCGAGGTGACGGCGACCGTCGAGCTGACCCACGACCTGCGCGAAGGGGTGGTCAGCCTGCCCCACGGCTGGGGTCACCGGGGCGAAGGCCTGCGCATGAAGCTCGCCACCGAGCATGCCGGGGTGAGCTGCAACGACCTCGTGGACGAGGCGGTCCTGGAGCCGGTCGTCGGCAACGCCGTCATGAACGGGGTTCCGGTGCGGGTTCGCAGGGCAGAGCCCTCGGCCCGGGGCGATGGGATACGATAGTCGCCAGCCGAGCCGGCCCCGCGGCTCGCGTGACCCTTAGAATGGAGAATCGACCCATGGGACTCTCTGCACGGCAGCTTCGCTCAACCGTCAAGGTCGAAGGCCTGCTCGAGCTCTCGCTCGCCACGATCGAGGTTCCGGATCCGGCAGCGGACGAGGTCATCGTGCGGATCGAGGCATCGCCCATCAACCCGTCGGACCTCGGTCTGCTGTTCGGGCCCGCCGACATGACCCGGGCGAAGGCGTCCGGAACGTCCGATGACCCGGTGGTGACGGCGCCGATTCCCGAGAATCTGATGCGTGGCGTGTCGGCCCGCCTGGATCAGTCGCTCCCCGTCGGCAACGAGGGCGCCGGCGTGGTCGTCTCCGTTGGAGATTCCGAGGCGGCCCGGGCGCTCACGGGGAAGACCGTGGGATTGATCGGTGGCGCGATGTACTCCCAGTATCGGGCCATCAAGGCGGCGCAGTGCCTGCCGCTGGCCGAAGGCACGACGCCGGCCGAGGGCGCTTCGTGCTTCGTCAACCCACTCACCGTGCTCGGCATGGTCGAGACCATGCGCGCAGAGGGCCACAGCGCGCTGGTGCACACCGCGGCAGCGTCGAACCTCGGACAGATGCTCAACCGGCTGTGCATCGCGGACGGCGTCGATCTCGTGAACGTCGTGCGGAAGCCGGAGCAGGAGGAACTCCTCCGAGCGAACGGCGCGAAGCACGTCGTGAATTCGAGCTCGGCCAACTTCATGCAGGACCTGGTCACCGCGATCAGCGTGACCGGGGCGACCCTGGCCTTCGACGCGACGGGCGGCGGCAGGCTCGCGAGCCAGATCCTGACGGCGATGGAGGCCGCCCTGGCCGCCAACGCGAAGGGATTCAACCGCTACGGATCGTCGACCCACAAGCAGGTCTACCTCTACGGTAGCCTCGACCGCTCACCCACAGAGCTCACCCGGAACTTCGGCATGGCCTGGGGCGTCGGGGGCTGGCTGCTCACGCCGTTTCTGCGGAAGGTCGGCTTCGAGGCCGGTCAACGGCTCCGGGAGCGGGTCTCCTCCGAGATCAAGACGACCTTTGCAAGCAGCTACACCCGGGAGATCTCGCTGGCGGAGGCGCTGAGGCTCGAGGTGATCGGGGCGTACGGGAAGCAGGCGACCGGCGAGAAGTACCTGATCAATCCGAACAAGAAGTGAGGTACGTGCTGGTCGCCGGGGCGCTGATCCTGCTGGTGCCCGGCTTGCTACTGCTGAGCTCCTCGGCCCGAGGTGCGCGCGCTACAGCCGCAGTTCGTGACGGGACCTTTCGAAGAGATCGAGCTGGATGCCGGCCACTGGCTCATCGAGGAAGAGCCCGGACGGGTGGTGGAGGTCGTGATGGATCACCTCCGCGCTCAGGCGCAGCTCTTCTAGCGCTGGTTCGCTGAGGCTAGGAGAGCCACTCCACCAGCTTCTGGTGGACGATCGGAGAACCGATGAGCTCCAGGTGGCCGAGGCCGTGGAAGACGTGGCGATGCTCCGGGGGCACCCGAAGCCGTCGCCGCTCGTCGGCGTGCTGCCCGAGGGCACTCGGAGTGCGTACCAGCCCGTCGCCGATCAGGTCGAGGCGCGGGTTCGAGTCCTCCCGGGCGAGCGTGGCGGCGGCGAAACAGGTCTTCACCCCGGGCAGCAGCGGAAGCGGGCGGCGCGAATCACCGGCCAGCGCGTCCGGGTCCCGCCCGTGCCAGTCTTCGTCGCACAGGTTGCCGTAGCGCAGGTCCTTGATACCGGCGCTGCGGATGCGCCCCAGCAGGCCGAGCGGGTCCGTGTACTGGCTGAGCCGCAGCGCAGCCGCCAGGACGTTTCCGCTCTTCTCCAGGGGCGCGCCATGGTGGGGGGAGCCCAGGCAGACGAGACTTCGCAGCTTTCCGGGCCAGGCGTGGCCTGCCTCACTCCCGTAGCCTCCGGCGCTGCGCGCCACCAGCCCGCCCATGCTGTGGCCGATCAGGGTCAGAGACTCGACCTCCACCGGCCAGTGGGCAAGCAGCGCCTCCAGCTTCCCCGCCAGCTCTCTGCCATTGGTCGAGATGTGTCGGCCCGTGTTGTAGCGGAGGGTGAGCGGGGTGAAGTCCGCTTCCTCTCGAAGCCGGCTCCCCAGGCCCTGGCCGTCTTCAGCTTGCCAGCGATCGGAGAGGCAGAGGCCGTGGATGAGGATCAGAACGTGCGGCGTGGCGTTCGGAAGGGCCGTCGCCAGCCGCTGGGGCTGCGGCTGCACACTGCGTCCATCGGCCCGGAAGCTCATGGGGATCGCCAGAGGATTCCCGGTGGCGTCCAGATGGTCGCCGTAGACACCGTTCAACACGCTGACGAGGGCTTCCCGCCGAGCCGACGGCGGCTCGGAGGGGTCGTCGAGGCGGCGGAGCAGAGGCCCGACGCCGAGAGCGAAGCCGTCGCGCGCCCAGCCGTTGACGGTGCGGATGCTCTCGTACACCCCGGCTGCGATCAACCCATGGCCGCGGGTGGCCTGCTCAGGCGGCCGAGAGAAGGGCAGCGGGTGGCGCGCAATCGTCTCGTGCATGCGCTCCACCACGGTGGTCAGACCCCCCACGCCGTCGAAGACGAGACGACCGGCGCCGAGAACGGAATCCGAGACGGTGGACATGCTGAGCTCCCACTTCCTTGGGGGTAGCCTACAGACTCTGCGGCTGGCCGCAGCCCGAAGTCGCCACCGGGCCCTGGAGCGACATTCCGCTTGCCCGTGGCTGGTGTGAGGGGTTCAATGGGCCCAGGGAGGCCCCCCACCCACGCGGCCTGAGACGAGAGATGATCACACGCCGACGCGTCTACCTGGAGCTCCGCGACGATGAGGTGCCCGAGGCCAGCCGCCAGCTCGAGC
>JBDLIK010000209.1:0-6252 GCA_039714895.1 Myxococcota bacterium
CTCGCCCTTGCGGTTGTCCACGATGCGGGCGAGGAGCATGAAGCGCTGGCGCTTCGGCAGCGCCAGCAGCCGCTCGCTGATCTCGGCGGCCGAGAGCCGCTCCACGGGCCGGCCGCACTGGGGGCAGTGCTGCCGGCCGATGCGGGCCCACAGCACGCGGAGGTAGTCGTGGATCTCGGTGATCGTCCCGACCGTCGAGCGCGGGTTGTTGCTGGCCGCCTTCTGCTCGATCGAGATGGTGGGCGAGAGCCCGCGGATGTGGTCCACGCGGGGCTTCTCCATCTGCCCCAGGAACTGGCGCGCGTAGGCGGAGAGCGACTCGACGTAGCGGCGCTGGCCCTCGGCGTACAGCGTGTCGAAGGCCAGGCTCGACTTGCCCGATCCCGAGGGCCCGGTGAACACCACGAGCTTCTGCTTCGGGATCTTGGCGTCGACCCGCTTCAGGTTGTGCTCGGCGGCCCCGCGGACCTCGATGAACTCCAACGCTGACGACATCGGCGGGGGGAACCTCGGCGCTTGGGCGGCCCCGGACGCTAGCGAAGCCGGCCCCGAGGCTCCGGCGCGGGCGCCCCTGGGGCCGAAAGTCCCGAACCCCGCTGGCCGATACGGGCCCTCATGCATCCCTACGTCGTGGTGCCGATCCTGGCGTGTACGCTGACGGCCGCCACGGCGGTCGCGGTCTGGACCCGCGAGCCCGGGAACCGCCGGATCTGGCCCATCGCCATGGTCAGCGCGCTGGCTTCGGTGTGGGCATTCTGTGAGATCGGCTGGCAGCTCGCCCCGGACGCGGAGAGCGCACTCACCTGGATGCGGGCCTCGGCCCTCGGCTGGGTGCCCATCGGGCCGGTGGCCCTCCAGGCGCTGATGGTGGCGCGCGACCGCGACACGCCCCTGGTGCGGAGCGCGATCCGCGTCAACTACGCCGTCGCCGCCCTGCTGCTCGGGGTCGCGTTCGTGAGCCCGTGGATGATCCAGGACGCCGTGCGCACCTGGTGGGGTTGGACGGCGGTGCCCGGGCCCTTGATGGTGCTGATGTTCGTCATGAGCGGGGGAAGCGTCGCAGCGGGTCTGTTGCTCGGCTGGATCCGCCTGCTCGCCCCGGAGCAGGAGCGGGTACGGGCCGTCCGCGTCGCGATCGGCGTGCCCCTGGTCGTGGCCTCGCTCACGGACGTGGTCCTGCCGATGCTCGGCGTGCACGTCATTCCGCGTCTCGGCACGTTCTCGCTGTCGGTGATCGGCGCCGTACACATCTGGAGCTTCGTCCGCTACGGCGAGTCGATCCTGGTGCCGGAGGGCCTCACCACGCGGCTGCTGCGCACGCTGCCCGACGGCATGGCCTCGCTGACGCTCGAGGGCCGCATTCGCGCGACGAACGACCGCCTCGCTGCGCTGCTCGAGGCGGGGCCCGGAGACCTCACGGGTGAGCCCATCGAGAAGTTCCTCTCGATCGGCCGCCTCGATCCCGCGCGGGTGCTGCGGGACGTCGAGTGCCGACTCCTCCCGGAGGCGGGAACCCCGGTCGACGTCTCGCTCTCGACCCTGCTGCATCGCGACCGACGCGGCGGGCCGAGCGAGCTCGTGTTGGTCGTGCGGGACCTGCGCGAGGTGGTCGCGCTGCGGAGCCGCCTGCTCACCTCGGGCCGCATGGCCGCGGTCGGCGAGCTGGCGGCTGGCATCGCCCACGAGCTCAACAATCCGATCGCGTACGTTCGCGCGAATCTCTCCGTGCTGCGCGAGCACATGCAGACCATGTGCAAGGAGCTCGGTCCCGGTCCCCTGTCCCCCGAGCTGGCCCCGGTGCTGGCCGAGGCCGAGGAGATCGTGGACGAATCGCTGGAGGGGCTCGATCGGGCCGCGACGATCGTGAGCGACGTGCGCGAGTTCTCCCACGCCGGGGGCGACATGCGACGCCGCGAAGACCTCGCGGACCTCGTCGAGCAGTCGATCCGCGTAGCCCGGCTCCAGCTCCCGAGCGGCGCCGAGGTCGAGCGTTCGCTCGCGGGCCTGCCACCTGTCACGTGTGAGCCGCAGCGCATCAAGCAGGTCTTCCTCAACCTGCTCGTGAACGCCGCGCAGGCCGTGGAGGAAGGCGGACGCATCCACGTGAGCGGGGGGCCGAGCGACGAAGGCGTCGAGCTCGTCTTCGCGGACGACGGCTGCGGGATCCCGCGGGCGCATCTCGAGCGCATCTTCGACCCCTTCTTCACGACCAAGCCAGTCGGCGTCGGCACCGGCCTGGGTCTCGCCATCGCGTACCGCATCGTCGAGGAGCACGGGGGCCGCATCACGGCGGAGCCCGGTGTCGAGGCGGGGACACGCGTCCGGCTGTGGCTGCCGCACGGCGAAGAAGAGAGCTGAGCGCTCAGCCGAGCAGCGCTGCCTCCACCAGTTCCGCAAGAAGCGCTCGGTCCCACTCGCTGAGCGGTCCGAGCTGCACGCCCATGCCGGCAGGCCCCCGGCCGTCGCTCTCGGCCCGCGTCCAAACGACCCGACCTTCGAGCTCGACGGGACTGCCTGCCGATGCCGCGAACGCGATGCAGACCTGCGCACCGACCTCGAGGGGACGTTCGGCCTCGAGGAACACGCCGCCCTGGGAGAGGTTGTAGACTGCGAGAAGCCGCTGTGCGGCCCCGAAGCTCACCTGCACCTTGAGATGCGTGGGGACGCGCAATGACTCCCGCTGGCTTCCGGCAGGCCCCGGCAGGGTACCCAGCTCCCGCTCGAGCGCTTCGCGAAGCTCCTGCCAGCGGGATAGCTCGCCGAGGTCGAGCGGCGGGTCGCCGGCCGCCCGACGCCGGTCCAGCGCGACGAACTCCTGAACTCGATTCGCACGCTCTTTCACAGGATTGCTCATGCGGTCTCCCTTTCGCTCCAGCCGGTCGTCAGCTGATGCGATGAAGCGCCATGATCAGCAGCGAGCCGTAGGACCTGGGCCAACGGCTCGGGCCGACCGATCCGGTAACCTTGCATGGCCTCGCAGCCTTCCTCACGGACCAAGCATTCGTGACTGGCTGTCTCGACACCCTCGGCTACGACGCGCAGCCCGAACGTCCGTGCGATGGCGACGATGGCGGCAACGATCGCACGGTCCCCGGCGTCGCTCTCCAGATCGCGAATGAACTCCCGATCGATCTTCAACGAGTCGAACGGGATGCGCTTCAGATAGGAGAGCGAGGCGTAGCCGGTGCCGAAGTCGTCCAGTGCGAGGCGCACTCCCATCGCCTTCAGCTGGTCCAGATTCTGGGCCACTTCGGCGGTGTGCTGCAGCAGGGCGGTCTCCGTAAGCTCGAGCTCCAGGAACCGCGGCTCCAGGCCCGTCGACTGGAGCGTGCGCCGGACCACCTCCACGATCTCCTGCTTGCGCAGCTGGAGCGGCGAGAGGTTCACGGCCACGCCCACCCCCGTCAGACCCCTGCGCTGCCACTCCCGACAGTCCCGGCAGGCCTGATGGAGTGCCCACTCGCCGAGCTGCTCGATAAAGCCGGTCTCCTCCGCGATGCCGATGAACTCTCCCGGGGGAATGGTGCCCTTGCCCGGCACCTCCCAGCGGATCAGCGCCTCGAGGACGTTCACGCACCCGGTCTGGGTCGAGATCTGGGGCTGATAGTGGAGCTGGAAATCCCTCGCCTCGAGTGCGCGCCGCAGCGCGCCCTGGATCAGGAGCGCCCGGTCCGCCTGGGCACTCAACGCCTTCGTGTAGAACTGGTAGCGGCTTCGTCCGCTCGACTTGGCGTGATACATCGCCACGTCGGCGAAGCGCATCAACGTGTCGGCGTTCTCCGCGTCGCTCGGGAAGAGGGAGATCCCCACGCTCGCAGTCACGGAGATTTCCTTGCCCTCGATCGAAACGGGAGGCGAGAGCGCCGCCAGAATGCGACGGGCCACCTTGGCCGCGATCTCCGGACCCTCGTGCAGGAGGAGTGTCACGACGAACTCGTCGCCACCGACCCGTGAGAGAACATGGTTCGGGCTGCTCCCTTGGGCGCGGTAGATGCCATCGGAGGCGCGCAGCGACTCGACCAGGCGCGCGGACGCTTTGGCCAGCAGTCGGTCGCCGGCGGCGTGGCCGAGCGAGTCGTTCACCCTCTTGAAGTGGTCGAGGTCCAGGAACAGCACCGCTACCTGACGACCCTGAGCGCGCGCGAATCGAAGCATGCCATCGAGGCGCTGGTGCAGGAGCCGTCGATTCGGGAGGCCGGTCAGGCTGTCGAAGAATGCGAGCCGGCGGATCTTCTCCTCGTTCGTCCGGCGATCCGTCGCATCCTGAAGCGTGCCGAGCACGCGGCGCTCGCCGGTCAGCGGATCGATGTCGACGCTGCCCTGGTGGTGCACGAAGCGCATGTCGCCGCGCTGGTTCTGAACGCGGTGCTCGATGTCCCAGCCTCGCTGGGCCCGGACGGAAGCGCGGAGCATCTTCTCCACGGGGCCGCGCTCGTCCGCATGGATGGCGTCGATCAGGCCGTTCCAGCTGGCCGGCGTCTTCCCGCGCTCGTAGCCCAGGATCGCGAACGTCTCGTCGGACCACAGCATCTCGTTGCGCTCGACCAGCCACTGCCAGTTGCCGATGTGCGCCAGACGCTGGGCATCGGAGAGACGTCGCTCGCTCTCGGCCAGGCCGATCAGGGTCGTTTGGAGCCGACGGAAGGCCTCGCCCGCCTGGGCCAGGAACATGGATCGGTGACGCAGCAGCGGCCATTGGATCGGTTTGGTGGCGAAGTCCGATGCGCCTGCAGCGAATGCGTTCTCGATGTCGCGTTCCTCGCCGGACGAGGTCACCACGAGAATGGGCAGCTCGGCCCCTTTCGGCTCGGCACGCAGTCGGCGACAGGTCTCGAAGCCGTCGGCGTCGCCCATATCCACGTCGAGGATCACGAGCGCCGGGCGCTCGCGACGGAAGGCTTCGAGGGCCTCCGCAGCGTCGCTTGCCGCGCAGCAGCGGAAGCCCGCGGCGGTCATCTCTTCTTCGGCACGAGCCCGAATCTCGACCTCGCCTTCCACGATGAGGACGAGGGGCCGCGAGGTACCCTTGGCGTCTTGCATCGGGTCCCGTCTCCTCGAGGACGGACCAGGGGCCCGCTCATACACCCTGCTCATCGTCCACCGGCAACGGATCTGTATGGAGAAGCCGAACTCATCGACTCAAGGCGAACGTAGGGCCCTCCGATCCTCCCCCGCATGTATGACCGGGCCGCCCTGATCCTGGATGCGGAGGGCCATCCGCTCGGCCGGCTGTCCCTGGCCCTGATCACGCTCGGCCTGCGCCCGCTCTACACGACCGAACTCGACGAGCTCGTGCTGCTCTCGCGGGAGTACCGGGGCCAGGTAGGCGCGGTGCTGCTTCCGAGCGAGAACGTGGCCACCCTCCTCCCCAGGCTCCGCAAGAACGTCCTCGAGCCGCTCGGCCTCCCCGTCTCGGCCGTGGTTCCGGTCGGCGATCCTCCCGCCGCCGAGCTGTTGGAGCCCCTGCGCGCCGAAGGCGTGCAGTACCGGCTCCCGGCCGCGCCCGAGCCCCACGAGCTGCGGTTCGTGGTCGCCCATGCGGGCGCCTCGAACGACTCCGGCGAACGCCGCGGGGAGGCCCGCGTCCCATGCCATCTGCCGGTGAACGTCGAGTCCGCCGAGCAGGGCACCGTGGACGGCGATCTCGAGGAGCTCTCCCCGAACGGCGCCTTCGTCTCGCTGGCCCGCCCGCTCGCGGAGGGCACCGAGGTACGACTCCTCTTCGTCCTCCCGGATCATCCCGCCGCGCTACGCGCGCGCGTGCAGTGGTGTGTCGACGCGAAGACGCCCGCCTGGCGCGAACGGGGCGTGGGCGTCGAGTTCGTGGAGCCGGACGAGGCGACCGAGGCGGCGCTCGAGCGCTTCGTCGAGGACGGAACGCGGCGCCTTCGGCTCTAGCGCCACGCCGCAGCAGACCCCGCGCTAGTCTCCGGCTTCGGCCAGGAGGCAGCCATGTACGAGCACCTGCTCTACGCGGTCGAGGACCCGATCGCGACCATCACGTTCGATCGCCCGGACCGGCTGAACGCCTTCACCTACCGGATGCTCGTCGAGATCCGCCACGCGCTGGCCGCGGCGGAGGCGGACGAGCGGGCGGTCGGCATCGTGCTGACCGGCGCCGGCCGTGGCTTCTCGTCCGGCATGGACGCCGAGTCGCTACAGGCGGACGCCGATGCGGGAGCCACCGGGCGAACGCAGGTTCCGCCCGAGCTACGGGCCGACGCCGGTGACCGCGCCATGGGCCGGGACTTC
>JBDLIK010000210.1:0-6240 GCA_039714895.1 Myxococcota bacterium
TGCAGGGATCCAGCAGCACCGCTCGACGAAAGCACCGCTCGGCCAGCTCGAGATGCTGCACGATCGCCCAGCGGGAGTCGGGGCCACAATCCCAGAAAGTCTGCCCGCGGGCGTTCCAGAGCAGGGTTCGGATCGGCGGTGCCTCCGCGATGGTGAGCCCTTCTCGCAGGGTGGCATCGGATTCGCGCAGGCGGCCGCGCGCCCGCAGCACGTGACCCTCGTTCAGATGGAAGTAGGGGTCGCTGCCGCGGAACCCAGCCTCCTGGGTGCGCAGCTCCTGCCAGGCTGCCTGGGAGGCGGCGGCGCGATTGACGAGCTCCCGCAGGCGCCGGAGCCCGGCGGGAGCCCTCCCCACCAGGAGTAGCTTGTCCTCATGCAGCTGGTATCCCACCTCGTAGGCGACGCGCGCCACGTCGCTGATCCACGTCCGAACCGTTGCGTGGTTGAGATCGTGGCCGCGCGCGTACTCTCCCGCGTTTCCGCGGGCGGCGAGCTTGACCCACCAATAGGCATCGAGCTTGCGGCTCCAGAGCGCGGGGTCGCCGCGCTCCAGGGCCTCCCGGCGAATCTGGTCCCACAGCGCCCGAGCCCGACCGCCCCGCGCGGCTTCACGCCGCTCCCGCTCGCGCTCGGACCGAGCGGTCTGCTGGCCCTCGTCCGGGGAGTCCGGGAAGCCCGGCTCCACCGGAAGGGTCACGCGGTCGGGGCCCTCCCAGTGAAGGGTGAAGACCTGCGGATGTGCCACTGTGGGATCCTCGCGGGAATGCGCCACGCCGTCCTCCTGCGCCTTCCCACCCCCCGGAGATGCGGTGTCGGGCGGGCCCGTTCCACACCTCCGGGCACCGTCCTCCGGCGCCCCGGATCCTTCGACTCCCTCAGGCGGCTGTGCATTCGAGCCGGCCGCGCCGCGGGCGGCGCCGGCTGGTAGCTTGACCCGGGTCCCCTCTGGCATACCTTGGCAGCATGCCGACCCTCGAATCCAACGGAATCCAGCTCGAATACGACACCTTCGGCGACCGCTCCGGGCGCCCTCTGCTGCTGATCATGGGCCTCGGGGCCCAGATGATCCTCTGGGACGAGGAGTTCTGCGAGGCGCTGGCCGCCCGGGGCCACTGGGTGGTGCGCTTCGACAACCGCGACGTGGGTCTCTCCACCAAGTTCGACGAGGCGGGCGTCCCGAACGTCCTCGAGCTCATGCAGCGGACGGCGGCTGGAGAGCCCGTCTTCACGCCCTACACCCTGGACGAGATGGCGGACGACGCCGCCGGACTGCTCGACGCGCTCGAGCTCGACAGCGCCCATGTCTGCGGCGCCTCCATGGGCGGCATGATCGCCCAGACCGTCGCCATCCGGCATCCCGAGCGGCTGCGCAGCCTCGTCTCCATCATGTCCACCACCGGAGATCCGGATCTGCCCCCGGCCCGCCCCGACGCCATGGTGATCCTGATGACGCCTCCCCCCTCGGATCGCGCGGGAAGCATCGAACGCGCGGTGACCACCTGGAAGACCATCGGGAGTCCTGGCTTCGCCTTCGACGAGACGCGCATCCGCGAGCGTGCCGGGCGCCTCTACGACCGCTGCTTCCATCCGGCCGGCGTCAGCCGGCAGCTCGCCGCGATCCTCGCCCACGGGAGCCGCAGCGAGGCCCTTGGCGGGGTCACCGTGCCCACCCTGGTCGTCCACGGGGACGCGGATCCCCTGGTCCCGGTGGAAGGCGGGCGCGACACGGCAAAGCGGATCCCCGGAGCGGAGCTGCTGGTGATCGAGGGGATGGGCCACGACCTGCCCCCGGCCCTCTGGCCGCGCCTCGCCGACGCCATCAGCGAGCACACCGCCAAGGCGAGCTCAGGCTGAGACGGCGGCGGGATCGATCGCGCGGGACTCCCGGAGCGAGAGCCGCGCAGCCAGCGCCAGCGCCAGGGCTCGTCGAGCGTCGTCGCCATCCACGGGGGGCGGCGCATCCTCCCGGACGCAGGCGACGAAGGCCTCGAGCTCGAGGCGGTAGGAGTCGAGGTATCGCTCGAGCTGGGCCTGGCGGCTCGGAGGCCGCGCCGGTGCCTGCACGAGCCCTGTGAGTGCATCGCCGCTCGTCAGCAACCCGCGCGAGCCGAAGAGCTCGACGCGCTGATCGTAGCCGTAGACGCTGCGCCGGCTGTTGTCGATGGTCGCCAGCACTCCGTTCTGGAACTCGAGGCTTACCACCGCGGTATCCACGTCACCCGCCTCGCCGATCCCCGGGTCTACGCACACGGAGCCCGCTGCGTGCACCCGGCGTACCTCGCTTCCCGCCAGGAAGCGAGCCAGATCGAGGTCGTGGATGGTCATGTCCAGGAAGAGTCCGCCCGAGCGCCGCACGTAGTCCAGCGGCGGGGGCTCCACGTCGCGGCTGGTGATGCGCAGCAGCTCGGGCGAGCCGATCGCACCGCTCCGGATGGCCTCGTGCAGCCGGCGAACGGCCGGATCGAAGCGCCGGTTGAAACCGACCTGCAGCTTCACGCCCGCGCTTCGTACCTGCGAGAGCGCCCGGTCGATGCTCGCCAGGTCGAGAGCGATCGGCTTCTCGCAGAAAACGTGCTTGCCACCCTCGGCGGCCGCCGCGATGAGCCCGGCGTGCGTATCGGTATCCGAGCAGACGACCAGCGCGTCCACATCGGGGCTCTGGACGACTGGCTCCGGCGTGCGGAACACCGCCTTGGCCCCGACCTCCCGGGCGCAGGCGCGAGCGGCGGCCTCGCGGACGTCGACGACCGCCACGATGCGGACGTCGCGGAGGCCCGCCAGGTGCCGGGCGTGGACGTGCCCCATGCGTCCCGCCCCCACCAGGCCCACCCGGACGGCATCGGCCACTTCAGTCCCAGGCGCCGACGACGTGCTGATCGAAATCGATGAGGGCTCCGGTCATCATGCGACCCTTCTCCCCGAGCAGGTAGGCGACGAGATGCGCCACGTCCGCGGGGCGGATCAGACGCCCGAAGGGCTGGGCGGCCTCCGCCTCCTCGAGCCAGCCTTCGGGGCGCCCCATGGCGCGCTGCACCTGGTGCTCGGCGGGCGTGTCCATCCAGCCCACGTTCACACCGTTCACGCGGATGCGATCGCCGCGCAGGGCATGCGCCACGTTCCGGGTGAGGGTGGCCAGCGCTCCCTTCGAAGCACAGTAGGCCATGATGGTGGGCTGCCCGCCGTGACTCGAGATCGTGATCACGTTGACGATGCTGCCCCCCCGCCCCTCCCGGCGCATGATCCGTACGGACTCCTGCATGAGCAGAAACGGCGCTCGGGCGTTGACGGCGAAGAGCCGCTCCCAGAGGGCCACGGAAGTATCCTCGAGGGTCCCCCGACTGCTGTCTCCAGCCGCATTCACGAGACCGTCCACGCGCCCGAAGCGCCGGTCACAGGCGGCCACCACCCGCCGGCAGTCCTCCTCCCGGGCGAGGTCGGCGGGCACGTACAGCGCGGCGCAGCCGGCGGACTCGAGGGCCCCGGCGACGCGCTCGCCCCGATCCCGGCCGCGGCCGCACACCACGATCCCAGCGGCACCCTCCGCGGCCAGCTGCCGGGCGATGCCCTCGCCAAGCCCCTGGGTCCCGCCGGTCACGATCACGACCCGACCCTGGACGCCCGTCACGACATCTGTTCCCCAGCACCGGCTGCATCGCCCGAGAAGAAGATTGAGTGTGGACGGGCACTCGCCCGGCTGCAGGGGGAAAGGGGGATGATCCGGCCGTCGGAGTATATCAGCGCCGATGCGGACGGCTCTGGTAGGATTGGAGAGACGAATCCCAGGAGGGAACTCATGATCCTCTCGCGCGCATTCGGGGTCACCGTCGCCGTCCTACTCGCCCTCACCAGCCCGGCACCCGCAGCGGACACCGACCCGACGCCCTGGAACCAGGAGGAGGTCACCGCCATTGCCGAGCAGCTCAAGCAGGCCACCCAGGAGCTCTACGACTCCTTCTACAAGCAGCCCACCCAGAACATCGGCTCGGGTCAGGCTCGCGCCTACCAGCAGCTGAAACACACGCTGCGCCGCATCCGCACCGAGTCGCAGCATCTCGCCGCCACTCTGACCAAGGGCGAGGGACACGACGAGACCCGACCGATCTACGGGAATCTGATGGGAGAGGTGCGCAACGCCCAGGAAGACGCTCGCAAGGTCTTCTCCACGAGCCCCGTCATCGAGAGGGCCAATGCCGTGCGCGCGATCCTCGAGAAGCTGAGCGCCTACTACGAGGCCTGATCGAGCCCGCTGGTTGGCGGAGTCCGTTCGATTCGGGAAGCCGGTGCCGTGACCTCGGATCCTGACCCTGCGGAACCGTCAGCGAACGGTGACCTCGACCCGCCGGTTGTTGCGCCGCCCCTTGGCGTCCTGGTTCGAGGCCGCCGCGTAGTTCGAGCCGAACCCCTGGAGGACGAGACGCGCGCGCTCGATCCCGAGGCCCATCAGCTGCGCGGCCACCGCTTCCGCCCGAGCCTTCGAGAGGTTCTCGTTGAGGGCATCGCTGCCGGTGCTGTCCGCGAAGCCCTGCACCTCGAGCATCGCCTCGGGATAGGGCTTGATCTTGTCGGCGAACCAGCCGAGCTCCCGAGCGCCATCCTCCTGGACCACCGCGCTGCCGGGGTCGAAGTAGATCACCGCCGCGTAGCGCTTGGCTTCGGCATGGGCGGCGGCTTCCGCGGCCTCCTGGGCCTGACGATGGGTCTCGAGCTTCTGGGTCTCCTGGTCGAAGGTGCGCTGATACGCGGAAGGGCACGCGGCCAACGCGGCCACGGCCAGCAGCAGGATCCCTGCCCGGACGCAAGCGCTCCTCACCGCACTCCTCCCCGCTCGAAGACCTTCACCACCTCCTCCTCGGACAGTCGCCCGTCCTGGTCGGAATCGGCGATGGGAAAGTTGTCGAAGCCCACCTCGATGAACTCGTGGAGGGAGATCCGGTCGTCGCCGTCGGTGTCGGCCCCCGCGTAGTCATCCGTCAGCGCCACCGCGCCCCGGAGCTCGGCCCAGGTCATGTAGCCATCCCGGTCTCCGTCCGCGAAGAAGAAGACCTCG
The DNA here is from genome assembly GCA_039714895.1 of Myxococcota bacterium. Lineage (GTDB taxonomy): Bacteria > Myxococcota_A > UBA9160 > UBA9160 > DASRUS01 > JBDLIK01. Next base: position 5,048 of record JBDLIK010000210.1, read on the forward strand.
ACGATTCGTACATGGAACTCTCGTCGGTCCACGAAGCCGTCGCCGTTGGTGTCCGCTTCGGCGAACGCGGCGCTGGGATCGTACTCCGGCACCTTCTTCTCGTCGGCGGCGGCGAGACCGGCCGCCACCATCAAGGTCGCGGCGACGGCGATCGCGGTGATCGCAGGGATCGAACGGATCATGAGCCCTCCTCAGCTCTGGATCTTCCAGGATCCATCCGCCTGCCGGCAGGCGGTCCCGTAGGATTCGTGCTTCTCGCCCCCGATGTAGATGTCCTGGGTGTACTCCCGGCAGTACTGTCCGTCGGCAAGCTGATAGGTGCGGGTGGGCGTGACCTCGCCGCGATTGCCGGAGTCCGGGTTGGTCCAGGTCGAGGACTGGCCGGTCCGGTTGCTCTCGAAGGCCTCGTGGGCCGCGGCGGCCGCCTTCTGCTTGTCCTTGTCGTCGAGCTTCTTGCCGATGGCTCCTCCGGCCAGACCCCCGATCAGACCCCCAGCCACGATCCAGCCCGTGCTGCCCCCGGCCAGGGCGGCGATCCCCGCGCCGGCCGCGGCGCCCCCGAGGGATCCCAGCACTGCCTTGGGGTTGTCGCCGTAGCTCTCCTGGATACTCGCGCAGCTCACCAGGAAAGGGAGTAGCATCACGGCCACCCCGATCCGATGCCAGAACCTGCCTTGCATGTGCACTCTCCTCACAGCCCCGGCTCGGAATGGGGCGACCCGGCGCGTCCGTAGATAGCTCTCCGGAACCTCCAGGCAAGACCGACCCCGCCCTTCTCAATCGCGGCCCAGGATGACGCCGCTCGTCGGTACCCCGGTCCCGGCGGTCACCACCACGTGCTCGACGCCGCCCACCGGGTTCACCGAGGTGCCCCGCACCTGGCGCACCCCTTCGGCGACACCGTTCATGCCGTGGATGTAGGCCTCGCCCAGCTGACCTCCGTGGGGGTTCGTGGGCAGGTATCCGCCCAGTTCGATTCCACCGTCCTTCACGAAATCCTTCGCTTCGCCGCGTGCGCAGAAGCCGAACTCCTCCAGCTGCACGAGCACGAAGGGTGTGAAGTGGTCGTAGAGGATGGCCGTCTGGATCTCCGCCGGGCCCACCCCCGCCGCCTGGTAGAGCTGGCGGGCGACCAGACCCATCTCGGGCAGGCCGATGATGTCCTCGCTGTAGTAGCGGGTCATCATCTGCTG
>JBDLIK010000211.1:0-6232 GCA_039714895.1 Myxococcota bacterium
TCCCGCGCGCGCAGCACCGCCGCCAGCACGCCGAAGGCCCCGAACAGGGGACCCGCGTGCATCCCCATGGACGCATGCTCCGAGATGTAGGTGAAGCCCTCCTCGTCCCGGGCCGGGTTGACGAGACCCGCCCAGGTATCGAAGGCGATGCCATGGCTCGGCAGGTCCTTGTAGGGACCCGTCATGCCGTACCCCGAGATGTTGCAGAAGACGATGCGCGGGTTCGCCTCGCGCAGACGCTCGTAGCCGAGGCCGCGCCGTTCCAGCGAGCCCGGCCGCATCGCCTCGACCACGACCTCCGAGCAGCGCACGAGATCGAGGTAGGTCTCCACGGCCTCGGGCTTGCGAAGATCGAGGACAATGCTCCGCTTGCCCCGGTGCACGTGGAGGTGGAGGAGCGAGACGCCCTCGACGATGGGCCAGGTCATCTGGCGGATGTAGTCACCCGAAGGGGACTCGACCTTGATGACCTCGGCGCCGAGATCGGCCAGGTGGGTCGTGAGTGCCCCCGGTCCGAGGAGCGAGCTCTCCACCACCCGCAGACCGGCCAGGGGACCCTGGGGCGGGCTCACGCCTCCCCCTTCCCGTCTAGGACGCGCTGCGGCGCAGCTGCCGCTTCAGCTTGTGGATCCTCCGGCGCAGACGTTTGAGCTGCACCGCGTCCCGGCCCGCGAGCGCCGTGTCCCGCTCGCCCTTGAGCGCCCGGATGCGCTCCTTCAGCTTGCTCTTCTCGCCGCCGCCCTCTTCCTCAGCCATGTCGCCTCCCTTCTGTTCGAATGCGCCCCGGTTCGGTAGACGCCTCGCGCCGCGAGCGCAACCCTGTTGTCAGCCCCCACTGCGCAGCAGCCAGCTGCGCACCCGCGAGCGCACCAGGGCGGGCTTGATGGGCTTCACCAGGTAGTCGGTGGCTCCGGCCTCGAATGCCTCCACGAGGTCGCGTTCGTCGAGCCTGACTCCCGTGAGCATCACCACAGGGACGTCGGCCAGACGGCGGTCCGGGTCGCCTCGCAGCGCCCGGCACACCTCGAGGCCGGGTAGCCCGGGGAGCCGGGCGTCGAGCAGGATCAGCGAGGGCGGCTCCTGCCGGGCCTGGCGCAGGGCGTCCTCGCCGTCCGCTGCCTTCGACACGGCGATCCCCTCGGACTCGAGGGTCCCGGCAAGGAGACGCCGCAGGTCCGGGTCGTCGTCCACCAGCAACACCCGGGCCGGCGACCGAGGACGGCGCTCCAGCAGAGCCGACGCGGCCGGTTCCGTGCGCCGCTCACGCTCGCCGCTGAGCTCGATCTCCCAGCCCTCGGCCGCCCCGAAGACCTCGAGCGTGCTCCCCGCCCCGGCAGGGATCGCCTCGTCGGCCCAGGCGCGGCCCCGAGCGCAGACCTCGTCCACCTCGTCGTCGCTGCGGTCCGGGTCGTGATGAAAGAGCGCCAGCCGCTTCGCGCCCGCGAGCAGTGTGTAGTCGACGGCCCGCTCCACCGGCGTGTGCCCCCAGCCAGCGCGGGTCGGAAAGTCGTCGAGCATGTACTGGGCGTCGTGCACGACCAGATCTGCATCCGCCAGAAAGCGCACGTGCCGCTGGTCCTCGTGGTGGATGGGGCGCGCGCCCGGGGGAGCGCCCTGGGGGTGAAGGGAATGAGGCTCGTGGTCCGTGGCATAGACGAGGATTGCGCCGTCGGCCTCCAGCCGATAGCCGAGCGTCAAGGCGGGGTGGTGGAGGTACTGGGTCACCACCCGGATGGCGCCGACCTCGAAGACGCCCTCGGTCAGGTCGTGATACCGGACCGCGGCGTCGAGCGACTCCAGTGTGATCGGCGAGTACCCGTAGGCCATCGGACCGCCCAGGGTCGACTCGATCTGCCGTTCCCAGCCGCCGGGGGCGTACACTTCCCACACGCCGCCCGGGCGAAAGAAGGGCTCGAAGAACGGAAAGCCCTGGATGTGGTCCCAGTGGCTGTGACCGATCAGCAGATGGCCATGCAGGTCGCCGGGCTCGGAGACGGAGAGCTCCCGCCCCAGCGCGTGTGCCCCGGTGCCACAGTCGAGGACGACGAGAGTGCCGTCGTCGGCCCGCACCTCGACGCAGGCCGTATTGCCGCCGTAGCGGAGGGTCTCCGGCCCGGGCCTCGCGATGGAACCCCGGGTTCCCCAGAAACGAACCTGCATGCCGACTCCCCAGTTGTGGGCCCGCCCGCTGGCGGAACGCCAGCTCGCACCACAGGCTTCGCTCGGCGATCCTTGCGGGCGGTCAGAGCCTCTAGTCCTCGTCGACTGCGGCGGCGGACTCGCGCGCGGCAGCTCCGAAGATGCCGCGGGACATCAACGAAAGCTCCCCCGCGCGCCGGCGCTCGTAGACCTCGCGGCGGATGCCGTGGAGGCTGGCCTCACCGGGCGCGGCCCGAACGGCGAGCTCGACGAGGTGGCACGCCAGGCGGAGCTCTCCGGCCTCGGCCAACTCTCGGGCACGGACGGCCAGGCGATCCGCGCCGCCCGCGAGCGCTGCGAGCTCCCGGGCGACCTGTGCCTCCGGCGCAGGCTTGAGGTGCGCGGGGTTTCCGTCGTACCAACCGCCGTAGAGCCGCCAGATGTTGCGCACCACGAACTCCGGCTCATCGTACACGGGGCGCAGATAGGGCTTCTCGAGCAGCTGCTCCGGAAGCCGTACGGCGTGGACGACGTCGTCGAGCCGGGCGCCCTGGTTCATCAGCTCGAGGGTCTGCGCCACCAGGGTCTCCAGCGCGCCGGCCACGTCCTCGAGCACGCGGCGGATGCGATCCGCCCCCGCGATGGGCAGCCCGTGGGCGGGGAGCAGCAGCTCGGCGCCCTGGGCCGCCATCTCACGCAGCGCGGCCGCCCACTCCAGGGGGTAGCGCTGCACCTTCTGGGGATTCCCGGCGTTGGGGAAGAACCAGATCAGGAAGTCGCCGGTGCAGAGCGCCCGGTGGCGCGGCACCCAGGCCCAGAGGTGATCGTCGGTCTCGCCCCGGGCGTGTCGCAGCTCGAAGTCGAGCTCTCCCACCGTGAGCTGCACGCGGTCGCGGAAGGTGAAATCCGGATGCACCCACTTGGAGGGACCGAAGCCCCCTTCGCCGAGGCCGGCGGAGATGCCTCGTCCCCCGCCGAACTGACGTGCGTTGATGATCGCGTTGTAGCCGTGGGTGAGTCCGTAGCGCGCGAAGCGTCCGGGAAGGTCCTCGTGAGCCACCACCCGGGGCGGCGGCTCGCCGCGGTCCCCGGCCTCCGCGAGGAACGCCTGGGCGCCGCCCACGTGATCCACGTGGCCATGGGTGTAGACGATGGAGTGCACCCGCTGCGCCGACCAGCCCCGCAGCGAGGCGAGGATGCGCGGCGCGAAGGTCTCGAGGCTCGTGTCGAACAGCACGAGCCCATCGCCCGTGTCGAACACGACCACATGGGAGAAGGCCTCGACCAGCGCCACGCCCGGGGCAACCTCGGAGAGCTCGGTGGTGACCCGATTCACCGAGCCGGGCCCGTCCCAGATCCCGTCGTCCACGATCCGCGCCGAAAGCCCCAGCAGGTCCGCCATCGGCCCGATCCTAGCGCGCGCCTCAGGGGGGGTCGCTGAAGAAGGCTGCGAGGGACTCTTCCTGCTGGCGAGCGTCCTCGTAGCCCAGCTGCAGGAGGGTCTGCGTGAAGTCCTGGTCGAAGAAGAGGTACGAGAGCAGGTCCGCCTCGAAGGGAGTCCCCGAGAGCAGCACCCGGGCCACCCTCGAGAGCGAGCCGCTGCGCTTCTTCGACGACAGCACCTCGGCCGCCACCGCGCCGAGATCGCGCGACGGTCGCACCACCAGGTCCTGGATGACCCGGTATCCCTCGCCCTCGCGCTGACGCCCGGCCGAGCGATTGACCTCCTCCAGGAAGTCCTCCCCGAAGGCCTTCTCCCCCGCCTCCAGGATCTGGTTGATGTGGCGCAGCTGGCCGAGGTCCGTGTCCAGCTGATCCAGGAGGACGGCGTTCAGGACCTTGCCGTAGAGGAAGAGCGGATTTCCGAGACCCTCGACGCGCCGCTCCGCCGCCCGGGCCTCCCTGCCCGTGGGGACGCGCGAGCGCAGCCCCACCACGAGCACACGGTCGGCGCCCATGTGGACGGCGGGCGCCAGCGGCGTGTTCATCCGCAGCCCGCCGTCGGCGTAGTAGGTATCCCCGACGCGCACCGGCGGGAACAACGCCGGGATCGCCGCTGAGGCCAGCGCGTGAGCGGGACCGATGCTGACGCCACGAGCCACCAGGCTCGGGTCGTCCACGAAGCGGAGCCGCTCCACGTCGCGCCCCTGCACGAAGAGCACCACCCGCCCGGTGGCGATCTGGGTGGCGGCCAGACACAGCGCGCCCACGTTGCCCTGGACGAGGTTGCGGCGAATCGATCGCCACGGGATTGCACTCATCACCACGCGCTCGAGCCGTGAGGTGTCGAGCAGCCCGTAGAGCTTCTCGGGCAGCCCGCGTCGGCGCAGATTCGCGGGTACGCGAAGCAGACTCAGGACCCGTAGCGGCACCCGCAGCGCTTCGAGCGTGGAGATGCGGAAGAGCTCGTCGAAGCGGAGCTGGAGCCACGTCTGCCGAAGACGCCGGGCGCGCTCTCGACCCAGGTGCGCGGTGCCCGCCACGTAGCAGGCGTGAATCGCGCCGACCGAGGAGCCCAGCACCAGGTCGGGGCGGATGGGACGATCGAGCCGTTTCGCCAGATCCTCGAGTACGAAGCTCAGCACCCCGGCCTCGTAGGCACCCCGTGCTCCACCCCCCGACAGCACGATCGCCCGCGTCGGCTTGCGCGGCTCTTCCCTCACCCCGGACTTCCCTCCCACCCGGTCGATCGGCCTGGGACGGCGAAACTTCAGCCTGGCGGGCGAATGGGGGCTCCTCCGACCGGTTCTCCGGCGTGCAGGACCTTCCCCAACCCACTGAAAGAAAGGGACTCTGCGGCCAACGAAGGGCGCCGCTCGCGACGTTTGACGGAGACCCGGGCGCTTCCCATCATGGCCGGGTGGACCCTGCCGGCGAAGCTCCTCCCACCCCTGCCAAGCGCTACATCACGCCTGAGGGCTACCAGCGCCTGGAGGCCGAACTCGACCGGTTGTGGCGGCTCGAACGTCCGCGGGTCACCCGAGAGGTCGCCGACGCGGCCGCCCTCGGCGACCGCTCGGAGAACGCCGAGTACATCTATGGGAAGCGCCGCCTGCGGGAGATCGACCGCCGCATCCGCTTCCTCTCGAAACGCCTGGACGAGCTCACGGTGGTCCCGCCCCATGGGGGTCCGCGAGACCGCGTCTACTTCGGCGCCTGGGTGACGTTGCTGGACGGGCAGGACACCGAGCGCACCTACCGGCTGGTGGGGCCCGACGAGACCGACGTGGAGACGGGGCGCGTGAGCCTGGAGTCGCCCTTGGGGCGGGCGCTGCTGGGCCGCGAAGCGGGAGACGAGTGCATCGTCCAGCGGCCGCGGGGCCCGGCCATCTTCACGGTGCTCAGCATCCGCTACGAAGAGCCCTGATCCGCACGCAGCGGGGTCGGCTTGCCGAAGAGCCAACCCTGGCCGAAGGGAACCCCAAGCCGGCCGAGGGTTTCGAGCTCCTCGAGGGTGTCGAGCCCTTCGGCGATGATCTTCGCTCCGATCTGGCCCGCGACGGAATGCAGCGCGCTCAGCATCGATTGACGAGCCGGATCCGTGTCGATGCCGCTGCAGAAGGCCCGATCCACCTTGATGTAGTCTGGCTCGAGCTCCATCACCGCCTGCAGGCTCGCATAGCCGGCTCCCGTATCATCCACTGCGATCTGGAAGCCGAGCTTGCCGTACTCGTCGCGGACCTCCCGGAAGGCATCGAAGCTCTGGATCGACTCCTGCTCGGAGATCTCGAAGACCACGTCCGAGGGATGGAGTTCTGTGCGCGCCAGGGTGCGGATCAAGGCCTCGGGCCGGAAGTTCGGATCGTGGATGGTCGTGGGCCGGACGTTGAGGAAGAGTTTGGTGCCCGAAGGCAATCCCACGGCCCCCCCCAGACCGCTGCGGCGACACAGACAGTCGAGCTCGAACACGAAGCCCTGTTCCTCGGCCGTTTCGAAGAGGGCTGCGGGGGAGTGGAACTCGGTTCCCGCCGGACCCCGCGCCAGCGCCTCGTAGCCGAAGACCGTCCTGCTCGCGACGTCGACGATGGGCTCGTAGACCGACGTGACCTCGCCGCCCAGCACCAGGGAGAGGAAGCGCTTGCGGCGCGTGCGC
>JBDLIK010000212.1:0-6212 GCA_039714895.1 Myxococcota bacterium
TGGCTCGGGTCGCACATGGACTCGGCGTACGTGAAGCGCATCCCACCCTCCCAGGGGGCAACCGCAGCCCTGGCCCCCTTTTCGAGACGCAGCGTACTGTAATCCGATCCGGGGCGGGCGCCAAAACCTCTTTCCAGCACAGGAGGTTGGGTTCCCGGGGCGCAGAACGCTCGGGGCGCGTCGATTTACTGATACGATACGTATCGTTACTATACTCCCGCCGGCTCCCCGGACAGTATGGTGCCGGGGACGGAGGCCCCCCATTTGGACAAGCGCACGACCGTGGCCGCGGCGGTCGCGGAGCTCCGCGACGGGCTGACCCTGGGGATCGGGGGCTGGGGGTCGCGCCGCAAGCCCATGGCGCTGGTGCGGGAGCTGCTGCGCTCCCCGGTAAAGGACCTCACCCTCGTCACCTACGGAGGGCCGGAGGTCGGGCTGCTGTGCCGGGCGGGGAAGGTCCGCCGGCTCGTCTACGGCTTCGTCTCCCTGGACTCGATCCCTCTCGAGCCCCACTTCCGCGTCATCCGGCAGCAGGGGGCGGTGGAGGCGGCCGAGCTCGACGAAGGCATGCTGCAGTGGGGCCTCTACGCAGCGGCGCTGCGCCTGCCCTTCCTGCCCACCCGCGCCGGACTCGGCAGCGACGTGATGCGCGTCAATCCCGAGCTGCGCACCGTCCGTTCGCCCTACTCGGACGGCGAAGAGCTGGTGGCGGTCCCGGCGCTCCATCTCGACGTGGCCTTCATCCACATGAACCGCGCCGACACAAGGGGCAACGGCCAGTTCCTGGGCCCCGACCCCTACTTCGACGACCTCTACTGCATGGCCGCGAAGCGCCGCTTCATGACCTGTGAGCAGATCGTGGACACCGGTGACCTGCTGAAGGCGGGCTCCGTGCACACCCTCAAGATCCAGCGCTCCCTGGTGGATGGGGTCATCGAGACGCCGGGCGGCGCACACTTCACCGAATGCCCCCCGGACTATCCTCGCGACGAGGCCTTTCAGAGCGCCTACGCGGCCACGGCCCGGGACCCGGAAGCCTGGGAGGTCTTCCAGGAACGCTTCCTGCGCCTGCCCAGCGAGGAGGACTACCAGGAGGCCGTGCGCGCCTGGCGCAGCGAGGCAAAGGCATGAGCGAATTCAGCCGAGCAGAAGTCTGCGCGGTGGCGGTGGCCGAGGCCTTCCGCGGGGACGGCGAGATCGTGGCCAGCTCCTTCGGCAACATCCCCGCCCTCGGAGCGCGGCTGGCGCGGCTCACCTTCGAGCCCGATCTGCTGATGACCGACGGCATCTGCAGCCTGCGCGCGGACACTCCGGCGCTCGGAGCCGAAGCGGAGGCTGGCGCCGTCGTCGAGGGCTGGCTGCCGTTTCGCAGCATGTTCGACCTGCTCTGGTCCGGGCGCCGGCACGTGGTGATGGTGGCCAGCCAGATCGACCGCTACGGCAATCACAACTTCGCCTGCATCGGCCCCCACGAGAAGCCCAAGGCCCAGCTGCTCGGCATGCGCGGCGCTCCCGGCAACACCATCTCCCACCCGACGAGCTACTGGGTTCCCCGGCACAGCCCGAAGGTCTTCGTGGAGGAGGTCGATGTGGTCTCGGGCGTCGGCTACGACCGGGCCGCGGCGCTGGGCCCGGTGGCGCGGCATCACGAGATCCGCCGGGTGGTCTCGAACCTGGGGGTCTTCGACTTCGCCACCCCCGACCACCGCATGCGGCTGGCCTCGGTGCATCCTTGTGTTTCGGTGAAAGAGGTCGTGGAGCAGACGGGCTTCGAGCTCGCCATGGACGCGAACGTTCCCGAGACCCGCGCCCCGAGCGGAGAGGAGCTCCGACTGATGCGCGAGGTGCTCGACCCGGAGGGTCGCGCCGCCCGGGAAGTCCCGGCCTGAGCTGCCCGTGTCCTCCCCCCTGCACACCCCGCTCTGCGATCTCCTGGGAATGCCCCATCCCATCCTGCAGACCGGCATGGGCTGGGTCGCCACTCCCGAGCTGGTGGCGGCGGCCTGCAACGCCGGCGCCTTCGGCTTCCTGGCCGCGGCGACGATCCCTCCCGGGGAGGTGGCGGGCGAGATCCGCAAGGTGAAGGCGCTCACCCGGCGGCCCTTCGGGGTGAACTTCCTGATGGATGCGCCGGGAGCGGACGTGATCGTAGACGCGCTCCTGGCCGAGGGTGTGCGGGCGGCCGGCTACAACCGGGCCCCGAGCGCCGAGCTGATCGACCGGCTCAAGCAGGCCGGGGTGGCGTGCGTTCCCACCTGCGGCGCCCCGCGCCATGCCCAGAAGGCCGAGCAGCTCGGCGCCGACGCCATCATCGTCCAGGGGGGCGAGGGGGGCGGACACACGGGCTCCATCCCGACCTCGCTGCTGGTCTCCCAGTGCGTGGACGCGGTGAGGGTTCCCATCGTGGCCGCCGGCGGCTTTCGGGACGGACGCGGACTCGTCGCCGCCCTCGCCTTCGGGGCAGCGGGCATCGCCATGGGAACGCGCTTCCTGCTCACCCGGGAGAGCCCAGTCCCCAAGACCACCAGCGACCGCTATCTCTCGGCCGCGGTGGACGACGTGATCGTCACGAAGCAGGTGGACGGACTTCCCCAGCGGGTGGTTGTCAACGAGCTGGTGCGAAGGCTCGAGACGAGCAACCGCATCACCGGGCTGCTTCGGGCGCTCCGCAGTGGTCTCGCCTTTCGCCGGGCCACCGGCGCCCGTCTCGGCGACCTGCTGCGTTCGGCGCTGGCCATGCGGCGGAACGAACGTCTCACCCGGGCCCAGACCCTCATGGCAGCCAACGCCCCCATGCTGGCCCGACGCGCCATGGTGGAGGGCGACCCGGTGGAGGGCTACCTGCCGAGTGGCAGCGTCGCCGGCGTCATCGAAGATCTCCCGAGCTGCGAGGAGCTGGTGGCGCGCATCGTCTCCGAGGCCGAGCGCACCCTGGCGGCCCTCGCGCCCGGGGCTGCATGAGGACCCAGCCAATGGTTTCGAACGTCACGACGGAGGCCGGCATCGCCCGGGTGCATCTCCACCATCCCCCGGTGAACGCCTTCGACAGCGCCGGCTGGTTCGAGCTGGCGGAGACCTTCGCCCGCCTGGGACGCGACGAGGCGGTCCACGTGGTGCTGGTGACCGCCGAGGGCCGCGGCTTCTGCGCGGGCGTGGACATCAAGGAGCTGGCCGCAGACCCGGCGGCCATCACCCGGGTGAACCGCGGCTGCTACGACACCTTCGCGGCCATCTACGACTGCCCGGTGCCGGTGGTGACTGCCGTCCACGGCTTCTGCCTGGGTGGCGGCATCGGCATCGCGGGCTCGAGCGACCTGTTGCTGGCCGCCGAAGACGCCAGCTTCGGACTTCCGGAGATCGACCGCGGCGCCATGGGAGCCGCCACCCACGCCATGCGCATGTTCGGGATGCAGAAGGCGCGCAGCATGTTGCTCACCGGAGAGCCGCTCTCCGCTGCGGAGGCCTGGCGGCTGGGGGCCCTGGAAGCGCTGGTGGCCCCGGGCGAGCTCGAAGCGGCCGCCCTCGAGCTCGCCGGGAAGATCGCCGCCAAGAGCCCCCGGGCCGTCCGGCTGGCGAAGTGGTCGCTCAACGGGATCGAGGTCCTCGAGCCCAAGCAGAGCTATCGCTTCGAGCAGGGCTTCACCTTCGAGCTCTATACCTCGCCGGACTCCCAGGAGGCCCGCGATGCCTTCGTGGAGAAGCGCGAGGCCCGCTTCGTCGAGTCGAAGAAGGGGAAGGGCTGAGTGGACCTGACCTACACCGAGGAGCAGCGGGCCTTCCGCCGCGAGGTGCGCGCCTGGCTCGAAGCGCACGTACCCGGCGAGTCGCTGCCTTCCTTCGACACCCGCGAGGGCTTCGAGGCGCACCGACGCTGGGAGCGCGAGCTCCACGCCGGCGGCTTCGCCATGGTGAGCTGGCCCGTGGAGTACGGAGGGCGCGGCGCGAATCTGCTCGAGTGGCTGGTCTTCGAGGAGGAGTACTACCGGGCGAGCGCGCCGAGGCGGGTCAACCAGAACGGCATCTTCCTGCTCGGGCCCACGATCATGGAGGTGGGGACGCCGGAGCAGAAGGCCCGCTACCTGCCGAAGATGGCGTCCAGCGAGGAGGTCTGGGCCCAGGGCTGGTCCGAGCCCGGGGCCGGCAGCGACATGGCCGCCATCTCCACCACGGCACTTCGCGACGGCGACGACTACGTGGTGAACGGCCAGAAGACCTGGGCCTCCCGGGGGGCCTTCGCGGATTGGCTGTTCGGGCTGTTTCGCACGGATCCGGACTCGGACCGCCACCGGGGGCTCTCCTTCGTGCTCGTGCCCCTCGACCTGCCCGGCATCACCGTGCGTCCCATCGCCCAGCTCGACGGAGAGACGGGCTTCGCGGAGGTCTTCTTCGACGACGTCAGGGTCCCGGTGAGCAACCGCCTGGGCCCGGAGCACCGGGGCTGGAAGGTGGCCATGGCGACCGCCGGCTTCGAGCGCGGTCTCATGCTGCGAAGCCCCGCGCGCTTCCAGGCCACCGCCAGCCGGCTGCTCGAGCTCTATCGGCGCTGCGGGGACGGCGTGGAGCCGGCGCTGCGCGACGGCGTGGTGCGCTGCTGGATGGACGCCGAGGCGTACACCCTGGAGACGTATCGCACGGTCTGCCGCCTGCTCGCCGGCGGCCGGATCGGCGCCGAGGCCAGCCTCAACAAGATCTTCTGGTCGGAGCTCGACGTGCGCATGCACGAGCTCGCGCTCCGCCTGCTGGGCCCGCGCGCCGAGCTCCTACCCGGAGCGCCCTCGGCGGGTGACGTGGGGGACTGGCTCGACGGATTTCTGTTCTCGCTCTCCGGGCCCATCTACGCCGGTACCAACGAGATCCAGCGAAACGTGATCGCCGAACGCATTTTGGGCCTCCCGAGGTAGGCGGGTGCAGTTCGGCACCAGCGACGAGCAGCAGCTTCTTCAGTCGACCCTGCGCGACTTCCTCGCCAAGGAATGCACGCCGGAGTTCGTGCGCGCCGGATGGGAGAGCGAGACCGGTCGCTCCCAGGAGCTCTGGCGCCAGCTCGCCGAGCTCGGGCTGCCGGGCCTGCTGGTCGACGAGGCCCTGGGAGGGCTGGGCCTCGACGAGACCAGCCTGGTGCTGCTGCTGGAGGAGACCGGGCGGGCGGCCCTCGCCGAGCCGGTGATCGCCAGCGCAGCCGTCGCTGCACCGCTGCTGCGCGAGCTCGACCGTCCTGAGTTCGCGAACGCCTGGCTCGAGAAGCTCGCGGCGGGGCAGGCCCGGATCGCCGTGGGGCATCCGGCGAATGCCTTCCTCGCCGATGCCCACGTGGCGGACCTGCTGCTGCTCTTTCGCCCGGGCGAGCTGCACGCGCTGGCGCCCGCCGAGGCCACCCTCACCCGGGAGGCCGCCAACGACCCCTCCCGCCGACTCCACAGCATCTCCTGGACGCCGCGGGAAGAGAGCCGGATCGCCCACGACGAGCGGGCGACCGCCCTCGCGGCCCAGGCGTTCGAGCGCGGCGCCCTCGCCTGCGCGGCCGAGGCCCTCGGCGTGGCGGACCGGATGATCGAGCTCGCCGTCGCCTACGCGGGGAGCCGCGAGCAGTTCGGCCGCCCCATCGGCTCCTTCCAGGCCATCAAGCACATGCTCGCGGACGTGAAGGTGAAGCTCGAATACTCCCGCCCGCTGGTGCATCGCGCCGCCTGGTCGGTCGCGCAGGCGCTGCCGAGCCGGGGGCTCCACGTCTCCATGGCCAAGCTCGCCGCCTGCGAGGCCGCCGGTGCGGCGGCACGCTCCTCGCTGCAGGTGCATGGAGCGATCGGCTACACCTGGGAGCAGGATCTCCACATCTGGATGCGCCGCGCGTGGTCTCTGGATCTCTGCTGGGGGCGTCGCGAGGTGCACGAGCGCAGGGTCCGGGAGGTGTTGCTGGACGGGCGCACGCCGACGGGCCCGGGCACCACGTTCGAGGGAGGGCAGTAGATGGCAGAGGCATACATCATCGACGCAGTGCGAACCCCGGTGGGCAAGCGCGGGGGCGGGCTCTCCCAGGTGCACCCGGCGGACCTGGGCGGCCACGCGCTGCGGGCGCTGATGGAGAAGAGCGACCTCGATCCGGCCGCGGTGGAGGACGTGCTCTTCGGCTGCGTGGACACCATCGGCCCCCAGGCGGGCGACGTCGCGCGCACCTGCTGGCTGGCGGCGGGCCTGCCGGACCAGGTGCCGGG
>JBDLIK010000213.1:0-6208 GCA_039714895.1 Myxococcota bacterium
ATGCCCGCGCGCTCGAGGCCGGAGGCGCTGCACCGGAGCCCGCGGGGGCGGGCGAGGACGCCGAGTCGGAGCGCGTCGGGATCCGGCTGCGCTTCGGGCTCGGCCTGCGAAGCGATCGGCCGCCGCTGGCCGTCTACCTCTCCGGGGATCGCGTGGCGTGAGTGCGGCTGACCTAGAGCCCGATCACCGTGGCGAGTGCAAGCAGGCTCCCGACGCCGGCGATCCCGTACAGGACGGTCGCGACGGGGATGTCGCGGGACAGGCCACCGAGGTCGATGTTGAAGTGGCGCAGGTGATGAGCACCGTTCCACAGGCAGGTGACGACCAGTGCCAGGGCAACGAGCCGGCCGGGCAGCGAAGCGACGAGGCCGTGCATGCGTTCGTAGGAGACCGCCTCCGCCGAGACGAAGCCGAGCGGCGCGCCGAGGCAGAGCACCAGGAGCACGCCGGGAAGGAGCAGAGCCGAGAGGAAGGTGCCCGTGACGAAGAGCCCCCACCACAGGGGCTCGAGGGCGTGGATCAGGCGGCTCACCAGAGCCCCCCGCCCAGGATCGCCACCAGACCGACGGTCACCGCCAGCCACACCACGCCGATCGCCGGCGGGATCAGCTGCAGGGGGGGCAACGGGAGGGTCGGGGGCTGCGTCTTGACGAAGAGCTTGAAGTAGGTGCGCGCCCCGAACCACAGCGTCACCACGAGCACGAGGGCGTGCCAGGCGACGTACAGCGGATGCGACAGATCCCCCACGAAGCCCGCCCAGGCCTCGGCGCCCGAGCCGAGCGCGCGCACGCCTCGCAGCAGGATCAACCCTTCGAGCAGGAACAGGACGCTGGTGGCGGCGTAGAGGAGGTAGCTGCGGTAGCGCCCGTGGGAGAAGGGATAGCCGGCGGGGCCCCGGGGCGGCGCCGTCTTCGTGGGCGCCGGCCTCGTGGGCTTCATGGCATCCGGGTGGGCACGCGACACGCTCAGCCCCTTCCCAAGGGCAGCACCAGGCCCTTCACCCAATCGAGGGTGGCGAGCATCTTCGACTGCTGGATGGCTCCGGCCGGATCGACGTTCTTGGGACAGACCTCGCTACACTCGTTGGCGTAGGAGCAGCTGTAGACGCCGCCGTCGTCTCGGAACACCTGGTAGCGCTCCCGGGCTCCCTCGTCCCGGCTGTCCAGGTTGTAGCGGTGCCCCAGGGCGATGACCGCGGGGCCGAGGAAGTCCGGCTCGTGACTGATCACCGGACAGGCCGAGTAGCAGAGCATGCAGTTGATGCAGGCGCTGAAGCGCTTGAAGTGGGAGAGCTCCCGGGGCGACTGCCGGTGGGTGCCCTCCGCGAGCGCGCGTTCCTTGGCCCGGATGATCCAGGGCTTGACGGCGCGAAACTTCTCCATGAAGCCCTCGAGCTCAACCACCAGGTCTCGCACGATGGGAAAGTTGGCGAGCGGAGCCACCTCGACGGTGTCCCCATACTCGCGCAGCGGCGCCTTGCAGGTGAGGCGCGGCTGGCCGTTGACGGTCATGCCGCAGCTGCCACAGACCGCCATGCGGCAGGACCAGCGGTGGGTGACCGTGGGGTCGAGCTCGTCCTTGATGTAGTTGACGGCATCGAGCACCTGCCACTCCGGCTCACAGGGCACCTGATAGCTCTCGGTCCGGGGCTCGGCGTCTTGCTCCGGATCGAAGCGCGTGACCCGGAAGGTGCGCGTGACCGTGGCCCGCCCCGTCGCCTGCTCGCTCATCAGTATTTGCGCTCCTCGGGCTCCCAGCGCGTGAGGGTCACCGGCTTGCGACCGAGGCGAGGACCCGCAGGGTCGCACTCCGCCAGCGTGTGGTAGAGGAACTTCTCGTCGTCGCGCCGGGAGAAATCGCGCCTGGTGTGGGCGCCTCGGGACTCCTGACGCTGGAGCGCACAGCGTGCGACCACCTCTCCCACCTCCAGCATGTTCTCCAGCTCGAGGGCAGCGACCAGCTCGGTGTTGAAGACCCGGCTCTCGTCCGCGAGGCTCATCTCGGCGAAGCGCTGCTTGAGTTCGGCGATGGCCGTGCAGGCCTCGCGGGTGCTGGCCTCCTGGCGGTAGACGCCGCAGCCGCGCTCCAGCGCCTCGCCGAGCTCGCGGCGCAGCTCCGCCAGACGCTCGCCGCCCCGCTTGCGTCCGCGCAGGGCCTCGAGGCGGGCGCTCTCCGCCTCCCCCTGCTCGCGCAGAGCGGTCTCCTCTCCGTCGGTGGCCCCGCGGGCGTGCTCCACCGCCTGGCGGCCGGCGCGAGCCCCGAAGACCAGACACTCGGTGAGCGAGTTCGAGCCCAGACGGTTCGCACCGTTGAGCGAGACACAGGCGGTCTCTCCGGCGGCGAAGAGCCCGGGGAGCACGGTGGCACCTTCGATGTCCACGTCGACTCCCCCCATCATGTAGTGGACCACCGGGCGGACCGGCAGCAGCTCCTGGACCGGATCCACGCCGACGTAGGCACGGCCGAGCTCGCGCACGAAGGGAAGCTTCGCGTCGATGTGCGCCTCGCCGACGTGGCGCAGGTCGAGGTGGACGTAGGCGCCGTGGGGCCCGTCGATGCCACGTCCCGCCTCGATCTCCTGGATGATGGCCCGGGAGATCATGTCCCGGGGACCGAGCTCCGCCTTCTGGCCCACGCCGTAGTCGCGCTCCACCAGGAAGCGCTCCCCCTCGGCGTTCTTCAGATGACCGCCCTCGCCCCGGGCCGCCTCCGTGATCAGGATTCCCGTCCCGGGCAACCCCGTGGGATGGTACTGGACGAACTCCATGTCCTTGAGCGGAACACCCGCGCGATAGGCGAGCACCATTCCATCGCCGGTCTTGATGTTCCCATTGGTGGTGAAGGGGAAGGCGCGACCGCCCCCGCCGGTGGTGAGAATCACCGAGCGGCCCAGCATCACCCAGATCTTGCCCGTACGAACCTCGAGAGCGACCACCCCGCGGATGGCACCCGCCTGCACCAGCAGCTGGGTGACGAAGAACTCGTCGTAGCGCGCGATGCGGTCGAAGCGCATGGAGTGCTGGAAGAGCGTGTGGAGCATATGGAAGCCGACCTTGTCGGTGGCATACCACGTGCGCTTCGTCGCCATGCCGCCGAAGGCGCGCACCGAGACGCGGCCGTCCTCGTCGCGGCTCCAGGGGCAGCCCCAATGCTCCAGGCGGGCGAGCTCCCGGGGAGCCTCATCGACGAAGTACTCGATCACGTCCTGATCGCCCAGGAAGTCGGAGCCCTTCACGGTGTCGTAACCGTGCATCTCGAGGCTGTCGTCATCTCGGGCCACCGCGGCGGCGCCACCCTCGGCGGAGACGGTGTGGCTGCGCATGGGATAGACCTTCGAGACCAGCGCGACGTTCGTCTCGGGGTCGGCCTCGACGGCAGCGATGGCGGCGCGCAGACCCGCGGCACCCCCTCCCACGATCAGCACGTCGTGACGGACGACCTCGACCACCAACGCTCCCTCGCGCGCCAGCGCAACGGACCAGTGACTAGCGAAATCCCGAGGGGAAGACGAGCCCTAAGGCTCCGGGAACGGCTCGCACCGCTCGCTCTCGCCGAAGGGGATCTCGAAGGCCTCCGAGGCGTTGCAGAGGCCGTCGTCGGTGCAGGTGTTCCGGATCGTCCCGCCCGGGCGCAGGAAGTCGAGCAGCTGCTCGATGGAAGCGGGGATGAAGCCCCGGCGCCCGTGCGGGTCGCAGCGGTTGGGCTGCGCTTGCGCGTTCAGGAGCGGCGGGATCAGACGGCGCTGGGCCGGGTCGAGGACGTCGAAGGACGCGGTGTCGGTGACCACGTAGGCCGACGGCAGCGGGCCCGGCCGGCTGGGCAGCAGCGGCAGCTCGGGCATCACCGAGCCCTCGAGATTGGGCAGCGCCAGGGTGGCGCCGACGATCTCCGAGGCGATGTTCGATACCTGCTGGTCGTAGAGCGCCACCGTCATCAGGATGTTCTTGGCGTGGCTCCCGGGCAGCGGATCGCGGGTGATGTGGGTCGCGTAGGCGGCCGCCTCGCCGTGTACCCAGGTCTCGTGGAGGAGCCCGAGGGTGAGCAGGTGCGTGTTGGGGTCGGTGTCGATGAGCCGTAGCAGGAGCTCGAAGGGCAGAAAGGGGGTGGCTCGCTGCAGCAGGAGGGAGAAGTTCATCGCGCCGACTTCGATGCCCAGGTTGTTCACGTCCGGCGTGAGCGCGCCGAACATGAGCCCCATGATGCCACCCAGGCTGCCTCCGAAGTAGAAGGTCTCGCGGGGGTCGATGACGGGTCTGCCGTCGGGCCTCTGGAAGGCCGGGAGGGTGGCCAGCGAGCCGTTCGAGAGCATGCGTGCGAGCACCAGCGTGGCGAGCTGGCCCTGGCGCAGTCGATCGCCCATGGCCGGGAAGTCATCGAAGTCGATCAGGGTCTGCCCGACGAAGCTCGCGAAGAAGGGCGCCAGCTCCTCGGCAAGCTGATCCACCGGGAGGCTCAGGTCGAGGTCGGGAAGGGTGAGGTCGGGACCGGAGAGGCCGCTCCAGTTCGTCCCGGCGCTGACGAAGTCGAACCCATCGAGACCCTCTGCGCTCGAGAGACTCGAGACCGTACCGGCCCCGGTTCCGAACAGGCCGTGCCCCAGCACCAGGGGGGGAGAGGGGCCGTCGAGCGCCGCGCAGGGGATCGCCGCGCCGAAGGGAGCCTGGGTGGTCGTCTCCCAGACGGGAACCCCATGCTCGTCCCGAAGCAGCTTGCCCGGGAAGCCGGGCTGGGTGTAGGGGTCATTCTCCAGGAAGAGCGGCACCTCGAAGCTGCCGCGAATCTCCCGCCAGACGGCGCGAGCCGGATCCTGACAGCCGGGGTTCACCTCGATGATCTCGTCCACCCGGACGCCACCGGAGCCTCGCGTCTCCAGGAACGCGAAGGCCTGCTCGCGCATGGAGAGCATCTCTCCCGTCAGCTGCTCGTCGCTCTGCACCACGAACTCGAAGGCCAGGATCAGGTCCTCGCCCCGGACCCCTGCACGACGCAGGCGACGCAACATGCGCGCGGTGGCCTTTCGGCGTTCCTCCACGGCGGGGATGTCGCTCGGCCGCCCGTCGCGCAGAGCCGCGAAGACGGGCTCGGCCTGCACGTCCGAGCCGTCGGGGTGCTTGAGCCCGCGCATCGCCACGATGTAGCGGTGCCCCGGCGTGAGGCTCTTGCCGGGACGCAGGATCGTCGCCTGCCCGTCGAGGAAGTCGCCGGGGAAGAGCTGTTCCCGCTGGTACGCCGGGGTGGCGCGAACGTCGTTCTCGAGGAAGTGCGGGACCCACTCTCCGGTGTCGGCGTCCAGCAGCACCGAGGGGCTGTCGGGCTCCAGGGAGCGGAGGGAGAAGGTGCGGGTGGTCGCGAGCAGCCGGGCGGCGTTCGAGGCCCGGAGGTCCACGCGGCCGGGGAAGTGCATCAGGATCTGCACGGTGGGGCTGAAGCCGTCGTGGGTGTTGAACGGAGCGGGGTCGATGGGAAGCTTTGCCCCCGCGATGAGTTGGCCGAGCGTCGCCATCGCATCCTGGACGGTGAACTCCTGGCCGTCGAGGCTGTCGTCGGCGAGGACCACGGCCCGGGGCATGGCCTCCCGGGGCAGCGCCACGCGGACGCCTGTGGGCGTCCGGGCGGGCTCCAGATAGCGGGAGGAAGGCCAGGGGAACAGGCAGCGGGAATCGCCGGGGCCCTCGGATCCGATCAGGACGTCGCAGAGCTCCGGGGCCGCCAGGGACACCACCTCGAAGGAGTCGCGAGCCCCGAAGCTGACCTCCATCTTCTTGAAGAAGCGCAACTCGATCCGCGCCTCGAGCTCGTGGCGCCCAACTCCCGCGCCGTGCACGACGCCCGTCACGAAGCGCCGGCGCGAACGCTGCCAATCGCCGCGGGGGATCGGCTCTCCGTCGAGCCGCAGCGAGATCTCGGCGTCCTTGGCCATGGGCGGGACGCGCAGCGAGAACTCCACCGCGTCCGCCTCGGTGAGCAGGCCAGCCGGCGCGTCGAAGCGCACCCCCCGGTGCTCGATCTCGCAGCCGCTGGCCAGGAACAAGAGGGTGAGGGAGAAGAGAGGGAGGGCGAAGCGCGGAGGGTGGGCCACCGTCGGTTCCTTCGAAGAGCGTGAGGTGAGCGCAGCGTCGGATTCACGTCCCGAGGTCGACGAACCCTTCCCAGCGCGGCGATCCTACCACGGAGCTGCGTGCTGGTGATGGAAAAAGAGGGGGAGAGC
>JBDLIK010000214.1:0-6191 GCA_039714895.1 Myxococcota bacterium
GGCGGGCGCGCCCAGGAAGCGAGCCACGAACAGGGTGTCAGGCCGCGCGTAGAGGGCCTCGGGAGTCCCGAGCTGCTCCATCCGACCCTTCCGCAGCACCGCGATTCGCCCGCCCAGAATCATGGCTTCTTCCTGGTCGTGGGTCACCAGGATCATCGTGGCGCCCAGCCGACGGTGTAGCCGGGCGAGCTCGGCGCGCATCTCCACCCGCAGGCGGGCGTCCAGATTCGAGAGCGGCTCGTCGAGCAGGAAGGCGGCCGGCTCTCGGACCATCGCCCGACCGAGCGCCACCCGCTGTCGCTCCCCGCCGGAGAGCTCCCGGGGTCTGCGTCCGAGGAGCTCCGACAGCCCCAGCACCGCGGCGGTCTCTCCCACCCGCCGCTCGATTTCCGAGCGCGGGCGACGGCGCATGCGCAGAGGGAAGGCCAGGTTCTCGGCCACCGTCTTGTGGGGGTAGAGGGCGTAGCTCTGAAAGACCATCGCCAGGTCTCGCTCACCCGGCCCGAGACCCGTCACGTCCCGACCGGCGAGCCAGACGCGCCCCTCCGTCGCGTCCTCGAGGCCAGCGACGAGGCGCAGCGCCGTACTCTTTCCACAACCCGAGGGCCCCACCAGGACCAGGAGCTCGCCGTCGGTCACCTCGAGGTCGAGCCCGGCGAGGGCCAGCGCTCCGCCGGGGTAGACCTTTCGCAGGGCTTCGAGCCGGATCGATGCCATCCCTATCCCTCGATGGCTCCCGAGGTGAGGCCCCGCACGATGCGCCGTTGGAAGACGAGCACCAGCGCGGCCACCGGCAGCGTGGCGACCACCGAGGCTGCGAGCACCTGGCCCCAGGGCACCTGGTACTGGCCCCGAAAGAGCGCGATGGCCACCGGGAGTGTCTGCCGCTCAGGGCCCAGGGTGAACGAAAGCGCGAACAGGAACTCGTTCCAGCACGCCACGAAGGTGATGATCCCGATGGCGGCCAGAGCCGGAGAGACCAGCGGAAGGACCACCTCGAGAAGGATGCGCAATCGGCCGGCGCCGTCGAGACGCGCGGCCTCCTCCAGCTCGGGGGGCAGAGCGCGGAAGCTCGCCACCAGCAGCCAGACACAGAGCGGGAGTGCAAAGGTCAGATAGGGGAGCACGAGCCCCGGATAGCTGTGGAGGAGGCCCACGCGACGCAGCAGCAGGTAGAGCGGCGGGACCAGGGAGATCTGGGGCATCAGACTCGCCGCCAGCACGAGGACCAGCAGGAAGGAGCGTCCGCTGAAGCGCAGACGGGCGAGCGCGTACGCACACAGCGTTCCCACCAGAAGGCAGAGGACCGTGGTGGCGGTCGCGATCACCAGCGAGTTGCGCAGCGGCTCCCAGAGATCGCGCTGGGTGAAGATCTGGCGATAGTGGTCGAGCCCCAGAGGAGCCCGACGGAAGAGGCCTCCGACGAGCAGGCTCTCCTCCGGGAGCAGCGAGCCCAGCAGCGCCGCCGCCAGCGGCAGCAACAGGGCCGCGAAGCCCACCCCCGCCACGGCCACCGCGATCGCCCGACTCATGCTCGCCCTCCGAGGGCGGAGGGAGCGAGGCTGCGGACCACCCCCCAGGCCAGGGCTGCCGCGAGGACGAAGATGATCACCGCGAGGGCCGCTCCGTACCCGAAGCGCAGGTACTGCAGCAGCACCGTGAAGGTGTAGAGAGCCAGAGGCTCGGTGGCGGTCCCGGGACCGCCTCCGGTGAGCACGTAGACCAGATCGAAGAGTCGCAGGGCGTCAACGGCGCGGAACAACAGAACCACCGCCAGCGCCGGACGCAGCAGGGGCAGGGTCACGTGCCAGAGGCGTCGCCAGGACCCTGCCCCGTCCACCCGGGCGGCCTCGTCGAGAGCCGGATCGATGGACTGGAGACCCGCCAGCAGCAAGAGCGCCACGAAGGGGGTGGTCTTCCAGACGTCGGCCAGGATCACGGGCACCCAGGCCAACTGGGGATGGGAGAGCCAGGCGATCGGCTCCGAGGCGCCCAGGGCGAGGGCCAGCTGGTTGGCGAAGCTGGCGGGGCCATCGAAGAGAAAACGCCAGACGAGGGCCGCCACCACGGTGGGGAGCGCCCAGGGAAGCAGAGCCGCCATGCGCGCCAGGCCCCGTCCCGGGAAGCGGGCGTGCAGGGCGAGGGCGAGGGCAAAGCCGAGCCCGAGCTCCAGGGTCACACTGGCAGCGGTGAAGAAGAGGGTGTGCGCGAGCGCGGCGAGAAAGCGCGGGTCGCCCAGCGCTTCTCGATACTGGCGGAGCCCCACGAAGGGCTCCCCCAGCCAGGGCGCGCGGAGGTCGTGGAGATGGAGGGACTCGAGGACCGCCCACCCCACCGGGAGGAGCGCCAGCCCCACGAGGGGTACCAGCGCTGGAACGACCAGCCACCAGGCCAGCCGCGCCTCTTCCCGCCTTCCGGCCGCCGCGACGATCCCGCCGTGAGCCTTCTCAGCCGGCATCCAGGCCCCGACGCTGCAGCACCCCGCGCATGGCCTGCGCAGCCTGCTGGAGCGCCGCACGCGGAGTGAGCTGTCCCGTGAGGGCGCGGTGAAGGGGAACCTGCAGGGCGGCGGAGAGCTCGGTGTAGACGGGGGTCACGGGACGAGGGGTTGCCGCCTCGAGAATGCGCCGCGCTTCGGGGACCGGCACCGGCAGTGCGTCCTCGAGCGAGTCTCCTCGGTAGAGCGAGCGGCGGGTGGGGAGCTGGCCCGCCACGCGCGCCCGCTCGACCATCTGCTCGGGGAGGGTGAGGAATTCGACGAGCTGCCAGGCGGCCTCGGGCGCATCACTGCGAGCGTTGATCGCGAGCTGCGCTCCGCCCAGGGACGCGGTGGGCCGGCCTCCCGGCTCGGCGGGCATGGGCGCCACGGAGAAGCGTCCGGCCACCTGGGAGTGCGTCGGGTCCTCGAGCAGCGGCACCGCGTAGGGCCAGTTGCGCATGAAGAGCGCCCGGCCGCTCTGGAACGCGAAGCGCACCTGCTCCTCCTGCCAGCCGAGCACCTCCCGTGGGGCCACGCCGGTCTCCAGGGAGTCGCGCATCGCCTGGAGGGCCCGAAGCGCCTCGGGCGAGTCGACGACGACCCGCCCCGACGGATCGAGGAGACGCCCCCCGAAGCCCCCCAGAAACTCGAGGAAGACCGTGACCAGGCCCTCGTAGCGGGCACCCTGCCACACGAAGCCCTGGGAGACCCGACCTGCGTCGAGCGCGGCTCGGGCCGCCTCGCCAAGCGCATCGAAGCTCCGGGGCGCCTCGTCCAGCAGATCGCTGCGCCAGTAGAGCATCCCCACGTCGGCGAACCACGGGATCGCATAGAGCCGCCCCTCGAAACGATTCGCTTCGAGGGTTGCCGGAAGAAAGTCCTCCGGCTCGGCGCCCAGCTCTTCGAGAGGCAGGATCCAGCCGGCGGCTGCGAATTCGGGGGTCCAGATGACGTCGAGCTGAAGGACGTCCGGGTCGCGGGCTCCCGCGTTCAGCCACTGGACGTAGAGCTGATGGCGCTGATCGGCCGCATCCGGCGTGCTTCGCTGCTCCACTCGGATCCCGGGGTGCGCGGTCTCGAAGCGGGCAAGCTGACGCGCCAGCAGCTCGGCCTCGGCCCCCACGGCGCTGGCCGGAAAGGTGACCACCCGGCGATCGTCGGCGGACGGCGAACAACCCAGCGCGAGCAGCAGCAGGACGAAGCGAGCCCCCCGAGACCCGGGCGATCTGCAACTGGCCATAGCGCCATGGTAGTCAAGTTGTGGGTCCGCCTGGCGCGCCGGCCTGCGGGCGGAGCCGGGGCCGGCCCCGTAGACCCGTGTATGCTCCGGCCATGGGGGCCTCCCACCGCGCCACCCAAGGCCTGCTCTTCGGGGTCTTCCTCTTCACGATCCCGGTGCCGTACTACCTCGGGAGCTTCGAGGTGGCGCCGGCCGCACGCCTGGTGTTCCTCTCCGGACTCGTCCTGGGCGTCGTGGCCACGGAGGGCACGGCCGGGTACCAGGGGGCCTTCGCGCTCCTCGCCACCGTGCAGGCGCTGCTCTGGCCGGCGATCCTCTGGGGCGTCGCGGTGCTCTCGTCACGCGCCCTCCATCGCCTGGTCCCGGGGCCCCGGGGCAGCGCGGCGCTCCTGGGGCTCTGCCTGGCCCTGCTCGCTCTCTCGCTGCTGCCCATCTACGCCACCGAGCTCTCCAGCCGGGGTCCCACTTCGAACCTGGCGGGCCTCCTTGACTGATCGGAAGCTCCGGGTCGGACGAGTGGCGCTGCTCGCGATCTCCGTGGGCCTGGCCGGGGCCGCGCGCGCCGAACGCTGCGCGACCCACGATCCACTGCGCCGACCGTTCTTCGGGGATCTGCATGTGCACACGCGCTACTCCCTGGATGCCAGCACCCAGGGCACCCGGACCACGCCCGACGAGGCCTATCGCTTCGCCCGAGGCGAAACCCTGGGGCTCCACCCCTTCGGTGCCGACGGCAAGCCCCTGCGAAGCGTTCGGCTCGAGCGACCCCTCGACTTTGCGGCGGTCACCGACCACGCCGAGTTGCTCGGCGAGGCCGCGACCTGCAACACCCCGGGCCTTCCGGGCTACGACTCCTTCACCTGCCGTGTGTACCGGGGCTGGCCGCGGCTGGCCTTCTTCCTGATGAACTCGCGTGGGTCGCCGCGCTTCCGCTTCTGCGGGCCCGACGCCGTCCACTGTCGAAGCGCTGCGCGCGGACCCTGGTCCGAGGTGCGCAGCGCGGCGGCCGCCGCCGACGACGGCGGCCCTGCTTGTACCTTCACGACCTTTGTGGCGCTGGAGTGGACCGCCCAGGGTGCTGGCGCCCGCAACCTTCATCGCAACGTCATCTTCCGCAGCGATGTGGTGCCCGAGGTCCCGCCCAACGCCATCGACCAGCCCACTCCGGAGGCGCTCTGGGACGAGCTGGATCGGAGCTGTCTCGCGCCGGCGGGCTGCGAGGCCGTGATCATTCCCCACAACTCCAACCTGAGTGGTGAGCTCATGTTCCAGACCGTCTCCGCCACGGGCGAGCCCATCGACACCGCGGCTGCGCGACGACGTGCCGCGGCGGAGCCGCTGGTGGAGATCATGCAGCACAAGGGCGCGTCCGAATGCCGGCGCAGCACCGCGCCCGCGGACGAGCTCTGCGGCTTCGAGGAGCTCCCCTACGATCGCTTCATGGGCCGCTACCTCGCCCTTGCCCGCGAGGATGCGAAGCCCATGAGCTTCACCCGCCACGCACTCGCCGAGGGCCTCGTGACACAGACGCGCCTCGGCGCCAACCCCTTTGCCTTCGGGGTGATCGCGAGCACCGACACCCACCTCGGCACGCCGGGACTCGTGGCGGAGAGCTCGGACTATCCGGGCCATGGGGGGGCCGGCACCCCCATCGGCGACGAGATCCCCGACCGCCTCATCGACGCGGTCGAGTTCAACCCGGGCGGGCTCGCGGTGCTGTGGGCCGAGGAGAACTCACGCGACTCCCTCTTCCGGGCCATGCGTCGTCGCGAAGCCTACGGCACCAGCGGTCCCCGTATCGTGCTGCGCGTCTTTGGAGGGTGGGAGCTCTCGGATGCGCTCTGCGAGCACGGCGAGCTCGTAGCCGAGGGCTACCGCCACGGGGTCCCCATGGGCGGCGATCTGCCCCCGCGTCCGCCGGGGCGCACCCCGACCCTGGCCATCTGGGCGCTACAGGATCCGGGCACCGCTCTTCACCCGGGTACAAAGCTGCAGCGGCTGCAGATCGTCAAGGCCTGGGTCGAGGACGGCCGCGCCCGCGAGCGCGTCATCGAGGTGGCCGGCGATCCCGAGCTGGGTCGTGTAGATCCTGCCAGCTGCGAGCCGTCGGGCGCGGGCTTCGACTCCCTGTGCCGCGTCTGGAGCGACCCGGACTTCGATTCCAGCTCGCCGGCCCTCTACTACGTGCGCGCCGTAGAGGCCCCTACCTGCCGCTGGCACACGCGTGCCTGTCTGGCCCGGGGGATCGATTGCCGAGAGGGCAGCCGGGTGCCCGACGGCTACCAGGCCTGCTGCGACACCCTCGTCCCCCGAACCCTCCAGGAACGCGCCTGGAGCTCGCCCATCTGGTACACGCCGGGCAGCGGGCTGCGCCCGCTGCCCTCTGCCGTGCCCTGACGAGGGCCGGGGCGTGCGCCGCTCCGCTCGTCTGGTGGCCCCTGCGGGATCCGGTCGGCTGCGGAAGGCTTCTCC